>CAVDQP010000111.1:0-3819 GCA_963611245.1 Holdemanella biformis | reverse complement strand
TCAGTGGAGTAATCGCATGGCTTTACTACCTGTGACAATTGGCCGAAAAGAAATTGCGTTTTTCTTGCTTTTGTTGGCTTTGTTTGTTTTATCCCCTTTTGACGGGGCAAAAGCCGCAAAAAGCGTTTTTTCGGAAGCCTCTTTGCCGGCGTTTTCTCAAATCGCGGAAAAAAATCTGCCCAGCGTTGTCAATGTCGCGGGACAATCTTTTTATGATTCGCCTTTGTATGTGCAAATGCCGTCCGATTCAAGCTCTCGTCCTGTTTGGGAAGGTCAGCCGCAGACGATTTCTTTGGGCTCCGGCTTTATTATTGACAAAGAAGGCTATGTTCTGACGAATAATCACGTTGTGGAGGAAAACGACACCGTGCAGGTTATTCTTCATTCCGGCGAAACATTAAAGGCAAAAGTTGTCGGACGGGATAAAAGGACGGATATCGCTCTTTTAAAGACAGAACCTTTTGATGTGGCGATGCCGCCCGTTGCTTTCGGGGATTCGGATACGGCAAAGGTTGGAGAATGGATTTTGGCCGCCGGTAATCCGTTCGGACTGGGGAATTCCGTGACGGCCGGCATTATTTCCGCCCGATCGCGTGATTTGAACGCCGGTCCTTATGATGACTTTTTGCAAATCGATGCCACTATCAATCAAGGAAATTCCGGCGGTCCTTTGTTTAATATGAACGGGGAAGTCATCGGAATGAATACCGCGGTTTATTCGCCTTTCGGGGATAACACGGGTATCAGTTTTGCCATTCCGTCCAATTTGATAAAGAAAATTGTCAACGGTTTAAGAAAAGACGGGTATATAAAAAGAGGCTGGCTCGGCGTGCGGTTTCGAAAGCTGTCTTTGGAAACGGCGCTTTTGTTGGGGTTAGATGGCAAGCAAGGCGTGCTTGTGTCTTTTGTTGAACATAACAGTCCTGCTTACAAAGCCGGTATTCGGCCGAAAGACGTGATACTTTCTTTTAATCTGTATCCGATTGTCGACACGCGGCAATTGTCCGTGTTGGCGGCCGAAACGCAAATCGGGCGCCCCGTGCCGGTCGACATTTTCCGAGAAGGAAAAACGGAAACTCTGCTGGTGACTTTGGCTTTAATGCCGGAAAATACCGTTTCTTCTTTGAATATGCCTTTTTTGGAAAAAGAAAAACTGACTTTTTTCAAGAACTTTAATTTTTCCGTGACGGACTTAACGGCGGAATTGCAAGAACATTTTGCGATTAACCCCAAAGTCAGAGGCGTGCTTATCGCTGATGTGTTCCCTGCATCGCAGGCGTCCGCGCAAGGCGTTCGCGCCGGCGATTTAATTGTGCAAGCGGACGGCAAAGATACGCGCACGGTGTTTGATTTTGAGGAAGTTTTGCGACAAGTCCAAGAAAAACAACAAAAAAAAGTCATTCTTCTGTTGGACGGTGTCGGCGGTTTGCGATATATTACTTTAAATATGGATTAAAAAGGAAAAAGCCTTATGAGAATTGATTTTTATCATTTAACGGCAAGCCCTTTGGAAGAAGTGATTGAAAAGCTTTTGCAAAAAATAGACTTAACTCAAACGCACGTGTTAATCAGAACGGGCAGTGAGGAACGCGCCGACGCTTTGAGCTCGTTTTTATGGACGCATCTTCCGAATTCTTTTTTTCCGAACGGAACGGACAAAGACAAAAATCCGGAAGAACAGCCGATTTACATTACGTGTCAGGCGGAAAAAAATCCGTCCAAAGCTTCTTTTCTTTTTATCGTCGACGGGGAAGAATTAACGGACGCCGACGCTTTTACCCGTTGTTTTTATTTTTTTCACGAATCCGATGTGGAAACGGCCAGAAAAAGGTGGAAAGAGGCTTTGCAAAAACAAGCGGATTGTTATTATTGGAAAAAAAATAACGACGAAAAATGGGAATGCAAGTTTAAAAAAGAAGCGGTTCCGGACAATATTTCCGCCGCTGCAAAGCCTTTATCCGAGGAAGAAAAATAGTTTTGCAAAAGGGACTTTGCTACTTGGTTTTTAGATGCTGTCGACTGGAACAGGGTCTTTGCCGAAGAGGGGACTTTTCGGTCTGTAAGTCTCTGAGGCTTTTTGTTTTTGAAACATCAAAACATAAAACAAGCCAAAAATAAAATAAGTCAAATAAAGGCGCGGACTTTTTGAGTTGTCATAAAAAAGTCAGTTTTGTATTTTCTCTTTCATCTTTTTTATTCTTTGCAAAGATTCCTCTATCCTTTCGGTTGAAAAGTGTTGGGCAATCAGATGAAAAATCTCTTCTTCCCGTCCTTCCTCATTCATCAGGTTATTCCCCAATAACAAGATGTCGCCGCCGGCTTCGAAAAAACGGACGACAATTTCCTCTAAAGAATAAGAATTTCTTAAAGCCTTCATTTGAATATCGTCGCTGATAATCACGCCTTGAAAGCCGATTTTCTGACGCAGAAGGCGTGTTTGTGCTTCAAAAGACAAAGAAGCCGGATACACGGCGTCTATCTTTCGATGCCATAAATGACCGACCATAACGGCCGGCATTACGTTGTTTTGAAGACCTGCCACATAAGGGAAAAGCTCTCTTTTTTCAAATGTGTCGGAAATATCGGCCAATTTTTCATGCGTGTCCGTCAAAGTGCTGCCATGTCCCGGAAAATGTTTGAAAACAGGCAAAATGCCTTTGCTTAAAAAAGCTTTTGCCGTAAGACAGGCAGCGTTGGCCGTCTTCACCTCGTTTTCGCAAAAGCATCTTTCCTTTTCGGCAATGACCGATTTGGAAAAAGCGATGTCCACGCACGGCGCCGCATTCATATTGATACCGGCGGTTGTTAAATTGTCGGCAATCACGCAAGCTTGATTGAAAATTTCCGCGTCGGGTAAAAGCCCTCTTTTTTGTTCCGACAGGGAAGGGGTAAAACCATACGCGGGTTTTAATCTGGAAACAAGCCCGCCTTCTTCGTCTGTCATAATCAGCAATTTTCCGTCAAAATAGGAATTGTCTTTTGCTTCTTCGGCAAAAGAACGCAAAGAGTTTGTTAAAGATTTAACTTGTTCCGGCGATCGGATATTTTTTTCAAATACCTTTTGACGCGCGTCGTAATCAAAAAGAATAACGCCGCCAAGGCCTTGTTTTATCAAGGACGCAATCTTTGATGTCGGCGGGGCTTCAAAACCTGAAAATCCCGTTATCAGCAGTTGTTTTGCCAAAGAGAGTTTTGTCATTTTGACTCGTTTGCCTTTGTGTTCGGACATTAAATCCGTTTTTTGTTAAAAAGTCAAAGTGACAAGTTTCGGTTCCTTTCGGCAAAAGCTTTGCGCCGAAAAGGTGCCCGTTTTGTAATCATCAAAAAAGGTTTTCGGTCCGAAATCAATTTTTGCCAAAGCCGAACATGTCGTAAAAGACAGGTTTTTAAAATCCAAAAAGAAATGCGCTTCTTCCCCTTCTACCGTTAAAGACGCTCCGGGGGAGACAATGCCCAGCATTCTGTTGATTTCCTCATAATACGGGTTCAAAGTCACGTCAAGATTATCGTAATTTCCGATAGAGCCGTATTCGGATTGAATTTGACTGATTAAAAGTTGTAAGTTTTGCGTCAGCTGCATCAGTTGCGTTTGTTCGTAAACATTCCGGAAATTGGCTTGAGAAAACGCCCGAAAAGGCCAACATAAACAACATAAAAACAAACCTGTCAGAAAAATTTTCGTGTGTTTTTTCATTTTTTTATCCCCTTTATTTATTTTTTATTTCCTTATATTTTTTCAAAATAGCGCTTTTTCTTTTAAAAACAGAGTATAATTTTAAAATGAAAATAGCAAATTCTTTTTGAAAACCTGTCTATAAT
>CAVDQP010000110.1:2648-3876 GCA_963611245.1 Holdemanella biformis | reverse complement strand
CTTCTGTAAAACGCCTGTTCTATTCTTTTTTCACGCTTTCTTTCAAAAACGAAACCAAGGAAAACAAAGCGTCCGCGTTGATTTCATGCCCCATAGCCGGAATTTCTTCAAAACGAGCCGCAACCGCCGCTTTTTTCAAACCGTCTTTTGTCAATCGCAAACTTTTTAAAGGAACGATATCATCTTGCGTCCCTTGAATAAAAAGCAGAGGAGGAGAAGAAACAACTTCCTGCGTTTTTAAATATCGTCCGAAGTAAAGAGGCAAACCGGAAAGAGAAACCGCTTTTTCAACCGTATCAGATCGCAGTAAGGCCGTTAAAACAGCCATCAATCCGCCTTGAGAAAATCCGGCTAAAGAAATTTGAGAAGAATTAAGTTGATTCTCTTGTTGAACATATTCTATTAACTGATTGATAATATTTATTTTTTCTAAAGCTCTTTTAGTTAAAACATCTAAATATTCCAAAGAAAAACAAGAGGGCGTGTAATCGGATAAATCAAACCATTGATATCCTTGTTCATCGGTATGTTCCGGCGCCGTCGGAAAATAAAAAGCCGTGTTCGGCAAAGCCTTTTTCAAATCGGGCAACAGAGAATACAAATCTTCCCCGCAGGAACCATAGCCGTGCAGAAAAATCGCGGCTTTTTCTGTTTTTTTCGGTTGATATGACAAAATTGAATTCATGCGGCTATTTTCTCCTTAACCTCTTTTTATATACCTTCAAGCAATAATAAGGCCCCCTTTTTCATCTTGATTTATATAAAAAATTTAAAAGAAAAGCCGTTTTTTGTCAAGCGCGCTTTTTATAAAAAACATTCAAAAGAGGAAAAAGCTTGTCAGAATGTAAAAAAAAAGCTAAATTAAGATATATTTTTTAATCTAAATAGCAGAAAGGCTTATCGCCAAAGGAGGATTTTAATGCGTTTTTCCGAATATACGCGGATAATCGGCTTGTGTGCCGGTATTTTGTTTTTATCAGGAACAAAAGTTTTTGCTCAAAGAACATTAACGGGAACGACGGAAACACAACAGCTGGGAATGGCCGCCGGAGCAGCTCTTGCGTGTGGCGCCGGACAAGAATTAGACGATTTTGAACTTATCGCCAGCCGTATTATCGCGAATAAAGCCCCTTCCCGTCAAAGAGAAATTGAAGAGTTGAAAATCTACGCCGAAGAAAAGCTCCGGACTTATAATTTGCAAAGACAATCTCCGCCGTCCGATTGTACC
>CAVDQP010000110.1:0-2638 GCA_963611245.1 Holdemanella biformis | reverse complement strand
TATATTAATCAAAAGACGCAAGAACTTGCCTTCAAAAAAATAACTTTTCTTTTTGATTAAAGGCCTTTTTTTAATGCGTCCGGCTGTTCTTTTTACCCTTTTTTCTTCACTTGAAACGCTTCCGAAAGTCGGCGCCAAAACCGCTTTGTTATTAAAAAAGCTTTGCGGTCCGTATTTAAGGGATATTCTTTTTCATCTGCCGGTTCAAATTATCGACAGAAGAATCCGTCCTTCAATTTCAGAAGCCATATCCGGTTCGGTTGCTACCTTTGAAGGAACGGTTTTACAACATATTCCGCCTTTATCCAAAAGAAGCCCGTATCGTGTTATTTTGGAAACAAAAACGGGGGATATGGAACTTGTTTTTTTCAATTACCATAAAGATTATTTGCAAAAATCATTGCCCGTGGGCAGCAGAAGAATTGTCAGCGGCACGGTTGAAAGATTCGGCGCAAAGGTGCAAATAACGCACCCCGACTATATTCTTTCTCCGGATCGGGCGTTTGAATTGCCGGAAGTGGAAACGGTTTATCCGCTGACCGCCGGTTTATCGAATAAACTTTTATATAAATCCGTGCAGGAAATTTTAAAGAAGTTGCCTGATTTACCCGAATGGATTGATCCAAATTTGATAAAACAACAAAAATGGCCCTCTTGGAAACAAGCTTTTGAAACAGTTCACCACCCTTTGACGACACAGGATATTTCCGCCTTGTCCGCGGCCAGACAGAGGTTGGCTTATGATGAAATTTTGGCGCATCAGCTGGCTTTATGCCTGTCTCGTCTTAAAATGAAAAAAATCGCCGGAAATTGTTTAAAAGGCACCGGCGTTTTGCAAAATCGCTTAATACAGCTTTTGCCCTTTTCTTTGACCAATGCGCAAAAAAGAGTTTTAACGCAGATTGCACAAGATATGGAAAGCCCGTCTTGTATGTTGCGCCTTTTACAGGGCGATGTCGGATCCGGTAAAACAATCGTGGCGTTTATTTCTCTTTTGAAAGCGATTGAAAGCGGCTATCAAACGGCATTGATGGCGCCGACGGATATTCTTGTGCGCCAGCACGCGGCCTCTTTGCAAAAATATTGCGATATTTTGGGCGTTAAGTGGGCGGTGTTGACCGGAAGGGAAAAAGGAAAAGTCCGAGAAAACATTCTGAAAGAACTGTCGGACGGGACTATTCAGCTTCTTTTCGGAACGCACGCTTTGTTTCAGGAAGATGTTGTTTTCAAAAACCTTGGCATGGCGGTCATTGACGAACAACACCGTTTCGGCGTTAATCAACGGCTTCAATTAACTCAAAAAGGCCGTCATATTGATGTTTTAGTTATGACGGCGACTCCTATTCCCAGAACATTGACTTTGACATATTACGGCGATATGGATTGTTCGCAGATTGATGAAATGCCGCCTTCCCGTAAACCGATTTTAACCAGAATTATGCCGGTGTCCAAGTTTGCGGAGATTGCCGCAAAATTGCCGAAAATATTCGAAAAAGGCGAACGGGTTTACTGGGTCTGTCCTTTGGTGGAAGAAAGCGAAAAAAGCGATCTGACGGCGGCCGAAGAACGATTCAAAGACTTGAACAAGCTTTTTTCCGGAAAAGTCGGGCTTATCCACGGTAAAATGAAAGGCGATGAAAAAGACAAGGCGATGGAACGTTTTATCAAAGGAGAAACCCTTATTTTGGTGGCGACAACGGTGATTGAAGTCGGTGTCGATGTCAAAGAAGCGTCCTTAATGATTATCGAACACGCCGAACGTTTCGGTTTGGCGGCTTTGCACCAATTGCGCGGACGCATCGGCCGCGGAGATGCTCCGTCCAGCTGTCTTTTACTTTACGCACCGCCTTTAAGTGAAGTCGCGCAACAAAGATTGAACACCATGCGCGAAACTCAAAACGGCTTTTTAATCGCGGAAAAAGATTTGGAATTGCGCGGCGCCGGAGAAATTTTAGGAACCAAACAAAGCGGATTTGAAGAATTTAAAATGGCGGACGTCTCTTTACACCGAACACTTTTCAATATCGCCAGACAAGACGCCTTTACCGCTTTGAACACGGATCCGGAATTAAAAACGCCGAGAGGAGCAGCTTTAAGAACTCTGCTTTACCTTTTTTCAAAAGAAGAAGGAATTAAAACGCTTCGTTCCGGTTAAAACTTCAATCCGAAAGCTCTTTGATTTGTCAAAATTTTTCAAATAAATCTTGACAAGATTGCTTTTTGCAGGTAACATACCTTATCTGAAAGGATAAAAAAAGGACGACGATGACAAAAGAACAAAATAAACCGGAGGGGCAATCCTCTTTTCAAAAGCAAACAAAGAAAAGAAAACCTTCTCTGCGTATGGTGCGCAATATGTTTGATGCAGAAATTCAATCGGCGATTGATTCCGGAAAATGGTCGGATATAGAGATAGGCAAGCTTATCCAAGGGTGTAACCTTTATTTACAGCAATACAAAGGGAAACGTATGACCAGCGGATTTGTCGTTCAAATGAAACAACAAAGAAACGCTCTCGCCGTCAATGTGGACAATGATGAAGCTTTGGAAGCTTTAAGAAGATATATTAAAGAAAAGGAAAGAAAAATCATTCAAAAAACTTCCGTTTCAAAAAATTCTTCTTCCTCTTTTAACGATG
>CAVDQP010000109.1:617-3906 GCA_963611245.1 Holdemanella biformis | reverse complement strand
GCGTTTTCAAATGCCACACGCAACGCATCTAAAGACTTGTCAACTCCCAAACCCGTTGATTGAGGATACTCTTTCAACAACGTCAATAAAAGACAGCCCGTTCCCGTTCCCAAATCCAAAATACGAAGAGGCGCTTTTTTATCCGAAAAGTGGTGAAGAACCGCTTCAATCAACGTTTCACTGTCCGGACGAGGATCCAAAGTGTCTTTTGTCACTTTAAAATCATACGCCCAAAATCCCCGACTTTGCAAAATTTTGGAAAGAGGTTCTTTTTTTCGACGGCGTTCAAGGATTTCTTCAATATCCGACCGGCCGGATTGCAAAATCCATTCAGCCTCCAGCCGAGGACAATCCACACCGTCTGTTTTTTTTAAAGCATCAGTCAGATATTGCAACGAAACGGACACTTTTTCATTTTCTCCGGCAGTTTTTCAATAAATTCAAGAATCAAATTCCGTCAGCTTTTCCAACTGGTCTTGATTTATCAAAGCGTCGATAATCTCGTCCAAAGCCGACCCGTTCATGACACCTTCAATATTGTAAAGCGTTAAATTCACGCGGTGATCCGTCACCCGTCCTTGCGGGAAATTATACGTTCTGATGCGTTCCGAACGATCTCCGGATCCCACCTGACTTTTTCGCGTTTGAGCCCGTTCATTATCCAAAGCTTGCCGTTGCGCGTCGTAAAGTCTGGAACGCAAAATAGACATCGCCCTGTCTTTATTTTTAAACTGCGACCTTTCGTCCTGACACGCTACGACCAACCCCGTCGGAAGATGCGTAATTCTGACGGCGCTGTCCGTTTTGTTCACATGCTGTCCGCCCGCGCCCGAAGAACGGTAAGTATCTATCCGCAAATCTTTTTCGTCAATTTTCAAATCCACCTCTTCCACTTGAGGCAACACGGCAACCGTCGCGGCGGAAGTATGCACTCTTCCGCTGGATTCCGTTTCCGGCACGCGTTGCACCCGATGAACGCCGGATTCAAACTTTAATCTGGAAAACACATTTGTGCCGGACACCATGGCAACCGCTTCTTTATAACCGCCGATGCCCGTTTCATTCACGTCCATCAATTCAAATTTCCAACCGTGAGCCGTGGCATAATGTTCATACATACGAAACAAATCGTAAGCAAAAAGCGCCGCTTCTTCTCCGCCGGTGCCGGCTCTGACCTCTAAAATAGCGTTCTTTTCGTCCGCGTCATCCTTTGGAATCAATAAAAGCTTAATTTTCTTTTCAATTTCTTCGCCCTGTTCTTTTAAGGACAAAACATCTTCTTGCGCCAAAGCGTGCATCTCATGTTCCGAAGAGGATTCTTTTAAAATCTCCTCTGCCTGCGCTAAATCATCTTTATTTTTAAACCAAGCCTTGCCCGCTGAGGCAATATCCTCCAAATCGGACAATTCTTTTGACAGTTTAGCGATATTGCTTCCGTCCGTTTCCTGTGATAAAAGCGCAGTCAATTCCTCTTGACGCGCCAAAACCGTCGTCAATTTTTCTTCAAAATTCATTTTTTAATCCACTTTATTTTTAGCCAGTCGTTTTTTCAACGCCTCCGGACTTAAAGAAACGCCGCTGTAAACCGCCCCTTTCTTTCCCAAAGGCGGATAAAGAGCTCCGTCAATATAAATATCCAGTCCGCCGGCATTACCCGTTTTCATCAATAAATCGTCCGACACGGGCGCATAATATCTGTCGCCTTTTTTCAAAACCCGAGACAAAACAACCGTGTCAACATCAATGATTTCCACCCAAGTTTCATCATTAGCGACAAGCCAAACTCGAGCATCTTCCTCAGTTGAACCGTAAACTTTATGTTCTGTCTTTTGAGAAACGGCGCCTGATTTTAAAGGATTTTTTCTTTCATCGACACGGCGCGTTTTTTTCTCTGATGCGGCCTTGATTGAATCCAATTCCGGCACAACGGGCGGCTGAATCGCCCTTTCCGAAACAGAGGCAGGTTTTTTTTCGGTTTTATCAGCAGTCGCCTCTTGCTCCGCTGTTTTTTCTGAAGACGCGTCAAAAGAAGAAGAAAAAGCCGAATTTTCCGTCTCCGGCTGTTCTTTCAAATCTTCTTTTTCGTCCTCTTTGATTGCGGCAGGAATTGTCTCTTCCAAAGCAAACGAAGAAGAAAGCTGTTCGTCGTTTTCATACTCATAAGGCGTGAAAAAAACATGCCACAAAACATAAGCAAACGCCAGCAAAAGAACAGCCACGCTTAAAGCGGAAAAAGACGGAAAAAGATTTTGTTTTTCGGGCAAAGAATAAACCGCGCGATCTTCTTTTCGGCTTAACCCTAAAGTTTCCTCTTTCACCTGACGAACAAGAGCATCGGCGTCCAAACCCAAAAATTCGGCATACGTTCTTAAAAAACCGTAAGTATACGTCATCGCCGGAAAAATTTTATAATTTTTTTCCTCCAAAGCCGTCAGATAACGCTCTCGGATACAGAGCTTTTCCGAAACCTGCGCGATGGAAAGCCCCATTTCTTTCCGTTTTCTTTTCAAAGCGTCTTTGGCGAAAAAATCCCCTTCCTGCTTTTGTTCCGCCGTCTGTGTCTTTTGGATCATGTGCAACTTATCCTTTTAAAACAATTTGAGATATTATACCCCTTTTTTTAAATATGTCCAGACAGATTTTCCTTCTATAAAACAAAACCAAAACTATCCGAAAAAAGACAGAACCGGAAAAAATTCTTTTCCCTTAGGAGAAAACAAAAACACAACAAACAGCGCCGCGAAAGCCAAAGACGGGCCGTAAGGGCCGCTTCTTTCCCCTCTTAAAAGAGTCATAATCAAGAAAATAAAGCAAGACAGCATCAATGCCAAATTTAATCCGACAAAGCCGAACCACGCACCCAACGCCATCAGCATTTTTATATCTCCGCCGCCAAAGCCGCCTTTCATCAACGGATACATAATGAAGATAATGCACGTCGGCAATAAATACCCGAACCAAGCGCCGAGAAGGCTGTCCGCCGGCGACAATGTTTCCCGCGCGAAATAAGCGTCCGCCGACATACAAACCGAATAACTGATTCCCAAAAGCAAAAGAGGAATCGTTAAAATATCCGGCAACAACATAATTTTATAATCCACCATCGCCAAAAGCAGAATCAAAAACACCATAGCTTCAATCCACAGACGATGCGGCATCGGATAGCATTTAACCAATCCGGCGTATATCAACGCCGTCAAAACACCGAACAAACAACTGACCTTAAAAAACTTTATCCAAAGTTTTTTTAATTTTTCACAATGAGAGGCGCTGCCTTTCGGGAAACGCG
>CAVDQP010000109.1:0-607 GCA_963611245.1 Holdemanella biformis | reverse complement strand
CGGTGAAAAAGTCCGGCCAAAGCCGTCCCGGGGTCCGCCGGCATAAATTTGCCGAAACGACTCGACATCGCGGGAAGAAAAGCGCCCAGAACAAAACCGACAAGAACAGAAAAAAACATAAAATCCTCTTTATAAAAAGCGCCAAAAAAGACGCCGTCTCTTAAAAAATAAAAGCCCTTTTGAAAATCAAAGGGCTTTCAAAGCACTTTCACCTACTGGATTTTATCCAAAGCGTCCATAGCTATGGAAGCAATTTCCCCGGGAATAGGCAATTTAGCCACCCGACGGACCGGCACCATATATTCACGCACAATATCGTTGTCTCTCAGCTCAACGACAAGCACCTGCTTTATATTGGCAAAAGTTTCCCGAACCCCCGGATTGATATAATCCAGAATAATCGTTTGATCCACGCTGCGATACAAAAGCGCCTGATCTTGTCCGTCATATAAAATTTTCGGTCTTTCAGATCCGCCCATCCGCGCTTTAATCGCGACCAAAAGTTCGCCTTCGCTGTTTTTCAGTATATCATAATGATTTTCAACTTCTACCATTGCATTCATTATAAAAACCTTTCGTTTTGTCTTCCATATTTTCAGAGATAAAT
>CAVDQP010000108.1:0-3951 GCA_963611245.1 Holdemanella biformis | reverse complement strand
TCCAAACTCTTTACAATATCTGTCATTTTTTTCTCCTTTTTTCGAATATTTTTTTGCTGTTAAACCAGTCATAACATTTTTTGACAAAAATTTCAAGAGATTTTTTGAAGAATTTTTACGAAGGAAGATATTTTTTCTTTATCACCTTTTTTCCCCTTTCGGGAGAGGAAAAATCCTCTCCGCGAAAGAGGTCGGTTTCAAAAAGCTTCAGGATTCTTTTTCTGAATTTTCTAAAATTCCACTTTACCTTTCAAAGAAACAGTATGATTTTCGTAATGTTTCTTAAACGCGCCTTCGTAACTGACCGTCAAGCTGACGCCGCCGGCCGACAACACATTGACGATCGCGGTTGTTTCCAGCCCCCACCTTTTTAACACATCGTTTTGCATCGTATACCACAACCCGTTTGCCACTTTTGTTTCACCATGAGTGCGTTCTTTGACAACATCGTATGTCCCGACGATTCCCAATTTCGGAGTAATCGTAAACGATTTTACATTCATCGCCGTTTCATAGGAAGCGCCCGCCTTGAATGTAAGCTGGTTTCTATTTTCGGATTTTATTTCTTGTCCCACTTTGTCATCATATTCTCTTTGGTGTAAAAAGACATACCAACCGCCCGCGTTCAATCCGACCGTTCCGAATCGGCTGCTTTGAAGAATATCATAACCGCCCATAACTTCCACACCCAAAGCGTCCGTGTTGTGCTTTGCGTCATTTAATCCGCTGAATCCTTCTTCTTCGTATCTGGATCCCATATAGGACACAACTCCGTCAACACGGGCTTTTTTCGTCAACAAGTATCTTCCGTATCCGAAAAATTCGTATCCTTTTATTTTCGTTTCGCGAGATTGTTCCTTTAGATTGTTTTCGTTATAGCCGACCCCTAATCCTAATTCCAAATCTAAGGATACGTCTTTATCCGCGCCGGCAACTATGAACTTTTGATGACCGTTAAACGCGCCTTTTCCGGAATAGTTATAATATCCGTAGCCTACCTGCATCCAAAGAGCTTTATCCTGTTCCGCGTCGCCGGAAGACAATCCTGCCCCCATTTGAGGCTGTTTGTTCAACGCGTTGCGAGTCAACCGTCCCAGTTTTCTGATACCGCTGACCGCTATTTCCATTTTGACAGGCGCCGCCGAAGGAGCTATTTCCGCCAATTTATTTCGGAACGCCGCATCGTCATTTTGAGCCAAGCAAAACAAATCGTCGGCGATTTGTTTTGCTCTGCTGTCTGCCGGATATTCGTTACTGTCGAACCATGCTTTTTCCACATGGGCATATTTTTTTGCCGAATCCGTTGCCGGATCTATCGCTTTTCTTTGTATATTGAAAACGCCGGCGTTTTCTTTGCTTTCATAAGTAATGTCAAACAAATTGTTACTGATTTGCGTATCGGCAAACACCCCCGTTAAACTTTCCGTAGCCGTTAAAACCTCGTATTCCTTTTGAGCCGAATGAGCCATATCAAAGCTGACCAACACCTGTGCTTGGACATTTTCCCCGATGCTGATTTTACCGGCCTTTATCGTTCCGCTTGTATCGTCTTCGTTCAAAGTGACGCCAAAGCTGCTTCCGGAAGAAAATTCCACCTCTTGCGCCTCTACCTGAGAAGTTGTGATATCAAACAGCCCGTCGCTGACCTTTAATTTTTGCGCACCGAGCAAATAGCTGTCTTTTAACCGCACCGTGCCGGCGCCGTCGATATGAACCGAATAAAGATTTCCGTCAATTCCGCCGTCAAAACTGATAAGCCGACCGGCCGACGCGTTTAATTTCAGATCCCAAACATTTACATCCGGAATCCCCATGACCTGATCTGCCAAACCTTGGTCTTGCAAAAAAGTATAAGCACTTCTATCCGATTTTTTTAATTGACCAATAATTGATTCTAAACTATAGTTTCTACTTCCGATCAGACCACCCGTTCCGGCTTTATAGTAAGACACTCTTTTTTCAAAGTCACTTTTCACAGATGTGCTCAATGTATTGCTATAAGCTTGCAACAAATCGTCATCGGCAATCACCTTAAAAATTAAACCATCTGCTCCGTTTGTGGGATCTATTCCATCAATATAAATATCGTTTTTTTTGCCGGCGCCGCCGATTTCCACTCTGTTCGATGAAAAGATGGAATCTTTTTGTTCTGCATTTATTTGAAGACTGGAAACAGAGGACGCTATCCATTCGTCTTTGCCCTCGCCTAAAATATCACTGACCGCTGTCGGAACCGTTCCTGTTTCAGGAACAAAAGTATAGGTCAGTGTTGAGTTTACGTTTGTGTAAATCGCGCCACCTTGCGCCTTTATCTGTCCTTGAGCCCTATTGTTGAAAAAAGAACCTGAAACGGAAACATTTTCGCTGTTTAACAAATAAACAGCGCCACCATAGGCGGATTCAGCTTCGGCTTTATTTTGAATAAAATCGCCGCTGATTTTCCCGATTGCGGCAGAATATGAAGCAAATGATGCAGTATCCAAAGAAGCTATGGCTCCCCCTACCGCTTTACTTCCCGTCCCCGTTGCAGACGCAACATTTTCTTGGAAAAGACCGGCGATTTCATAAATTACTGCCCTTCCCAATGCAGCACCGTTTCCGATCGCTCCCCCGACAGCAATGGCTGTCGCGCTACCGGAGCTAGCCCCAAAAACAGAATTGGCAATAAATGTGCCGTTGATTTTTTCAATACGCGGAGAGGAATCGCCATTCCCTTGACTATTACGAATGGCTCCTCCCCCCCAAAAAGAAGAGCTGTTTTTTATAAAAGTTCCCGATATTTCACGAAGCTCTCCGTTTCCATGAGCTATAGCCCCCTTATTGGAAATAAAAGAACCGCTTATTTTGTCAATAGGAACGCGACTATCACTGCTAATAAACACACTTAAGGCGTTATTATTTATAAAATCACCGGAAATCTCACCGACAGTCCCCCTTTCAATAACAATCAAAGCATAGCTGCTTTCACCGCTATCTACAGAATTGCCGATAAAAGAACCGGAAATCTTATCAATACGTCCGCCCTGAAACTGATAAATTAAGCTGGTATCAGAGTTGTTATTTATAAAGTTCCCATTGATAGAACCTATCGTCCCTTCATTATAAATTAAATCCTTTCTGGTATATGCGTAGGGAGCAGCTAGGACAACCTGATTATTTATAAAATCTCCGTTAATGGACTTAATCGTCCCTTTATTATAGAGTATCCCGCCCTTTAAAGAAGAGGAAATGGAAGAAATCGTCAGTGTGTTGTTAATAAAGTCCGCGTAAATATGGCCGATTTGAGAGCTTGAATTTGAATTAGAAATAAGCCCTCCTAAATATGTGCCGGACGGAGTCGTTGCGGAATAATCTTTAAACAACCCTTTGTCGGGCGCCCCATTCATACCCGTGATATCAGAGCCCGCTACATGATTAGAGGCATTGTCCAATCGTCCCGTTACAGGCGAACCGGAAGCGGTCCCGATATAATACTGTGTCCCGTCTGCCGGCAACACTGCCGCGTATTTATAATAAACGGGGCTGACCGTTCCATCGGCCTCTGTTTGCGTAAATGTCAAAAGAGCATCGGCCGCGGTGGAATTTTCAGTCAATAAATCGCTTTTTATTTTTATCTGATAATACGAGGTCGTCCAATTCCCCGTTTCGTCCGTTTCATTGAAGGCAAACACATCTTTTGCACCGTTTTGCGTTGCCGTTTCATACTGTTCTTTCGTTAATTCAATTTTTTGAATGTCATAAGAATGTGATGAAGGATTAAATTCGGCATCCCACGGCAAACCCGACACGACCGTTTGCGCCATAACATCTGTTGGCATCACCAAAGCCGTACTCATCATCAAAGCCGCCGTTAAGGCTGTTGTCGTCAATTGTTTTGAAAGGGGGATTCGTTTCATTTTTTTTCTCCTTTAAAAGATGGAAAAACAGGACTTTTCACTTTTACCATACCCC
>CAVDQP010000107.1:0-3955 GCA_963611245.1 Holdemanella biformis | reverse complement strand
GCTGGGGGCAGCAGACTACCGGAGTAAAAAATGACACGTCGTTTCGGAATAAAAATATTCAATATCAACTTGAAAAGCGCGCCTGTTTTTGTTCATCAAGCGGTCGAATCCGTGCATCAAGAGATCTTTGACTTTTTGGAAATGCAGGTTTTACCCGACACTTTTGATGATACTCAAAAGGAGCTGAAATCCCTTATCGGCGATCTGCCCGTCGTTATCCACGCGCCGCACACCGAACAGGGAATGAATATGGGCGACAAAGACAGAGCTTGTGACAATTACGCAAAACTGCGCGATTCTCAAAGAATGGCGGACTTGTTTCACGCCGAAGTGATTGTTCTGCACGCCGGCACGCAAAATAAGCAGGAAAATATTGATGAAACTTGCCGCCAATTCAACCAAATCAACGATTCCAGAATTGCCGTTGAAAACGTTCCGTGTTACAGCAACAATTCTCGCCAAGAGCTTCATGGCAGTTCTCCCGAACAAATTCAATATATTATGCTTGAAACAGGGTGTCTGTTTTGTTTTGATTTTGCGCACGCCGTTTGTTCGGCCAATCAATGCCATCGTTCCATAGAAGAAGAAATGCACGCTTACTCTGCGTTAAAGCCCGTACATTTTCATTTGTGCGACGGCGATATTGCCGAAACAGAAGACACGCACCTGCATTTAGGAAAAGGGTCTTATCCTTTGGCAAAATTCATTCATGACTTTATTCCGGATAAAGATCGCGTTACTTTGGAAACGGGCGACGGCATTCCTTTAGATATTCAACCGTGGTTAAAAGATTTGGCTTTGGCTCGCCGGCTGGATAAATAACAAAATAAATCAAAGAAAAACAAAAAACGCCGCGGACAGATTAAAAATCCGACGGATTAAATTCGCCTTCAAAGACGAAAACGGCGGGGCCTTGCATATAAAATCCGTCCGATTTCCAAGAAAGCTTTAAGGCGCCTCCTTTCATACGAACGGTCACCGAATCCGTTTGTGTCGAATTTGATGCGGCACAAAGCGATCGATACACGCCGGCCGTAGCGCAAGCGCCCGTTCCGCACGCCATCGTTTCTCCCGAATTTCTTTCCCAAACACGCATTTTCAAAGAGCCAAAAGACGTTTCTTGAAAAAATTCAACATTGGTCTTTTCCGGAAAAAGAGAAAGGTTCCCTTCAAGAGCGGGACCGTATTTTTCCACGGGGAAAGTGTCCAAATCTTCGTTTTCGGGCAGTAAAATCACGGCATGCGGATTTCCCATATCCGCCCGATAAAATTGAAAAGACCGACCGCAAACCGTCACATTTTCCGCCGTATTTGAAACTTTCGGCGGATAAAACATTCGAATTCCAATTTCGTTTTTTTCCAAAACTTGCGCCAAAACAATCCCTGCCGACGTTTCAATCGTCGCCTTTTTCGGCACCAACTTCAACCGATGTGCCAACGCCATTACGCACCTGACGCCGTTGCCGCACATTTGAGCTTCAGATGAATCAAAACCGTTAAACATACGCATTCGGACGTCGGCTTTGTCGGACGGCAGCAGAAAAATAACGCCGTCGGATCCGATGCCGAAATGTCTGTCCGATAAACGAGGCACTTTCGGCAGCAAAGAATCCACATCTATAAAAGAAGTGATACCGTCAATATAGATATAATCATTTCCGGCACCCTGCAATTTATAAAATTTCATCTTTTTCCCCTAGTTCGTCGGCAAGCAACCCCACGCAATTCGTAAATAAGCGTTGGCATCGTCCAGACACAAACTGTTCAGCAAAGACAATCTATCCGACGTTAAAGGTTTCAGCTCTGTTTCATCGCCGATGCATATTTTGGGCTGCATATAATAAACTTCGATAATCCGGTGACAAATTGCCGGAGGAACGCTTTTTAACGTTAAAGCGTAATCGTAAAACATATCTTCTTCTTTTCGGTCGATACCTATTACCGTGATGGAAGGCGATACCACCTGCGCCGCTGTTTTAAAATTGCTTAAATCCACAAAAGAAAAATTATCCACCGCCGGCACTTTCATATCGTGAATATAACTGTCGATTTGAGAAGGAATCATCGCCAATTCGGACAAAAAGTTATTTTCTCTCAGCCTATGCATTCCCATATTATAGCCGCCCAATCCCAAAATCGACAGAATACCGACAATAGCTAACACCCCCAGCACTTCAATCATACTGCGCCCGCTTTGATGAGATTCCGTAAACATTTTAACTCCTTTAGATTGTCTCTTCCTTTTAGGGTATTATTTTTTTCTTCTTCTGACAAGAAAAAAAATGAAAAATAACAAAACCGACTTGCGCAAAAGACATTCTTCCCTTATGTTAAAAGAACCTGTTTTAGAAATAAGGTCAAAAGGAGTTTTTTTGTGAAAGATTTATTGTTTTCTCAAATGCAAAAAGAAGCCTTTTTTCAATCCGGCAAAGGTTTCGTTGAAATGTTCGGCGTTTTATCCATCATGGCCGTTTTATCCATCGGCGGGATTTCGGGATACACCGTCGCTATGTCCATGATTATGAAAAACAGATTTATCGACGCTTTTCAAGAAGTGATTTTGCAAGCAGAAGAAAAACCGAAGCAAGAAGAAACAGATGCCTTTTCCGGACGGCGTTTTTCAAATACCTCAACGGATTCTTTGAGTTCTGTGGATATCAGCCAACTGCAAAAAGCGGCTGTGGCCATAGACAGCCGCATCATTGTTTTTCCCCTAAAAAAGGAACAGGAAAGAATCCCTTACCGGTTTTTTGTTGAATTTAAAAATCTGCCGTCTTCTTTATGCCAAAGATTGTTAAAAATCACTTATGACGAACCTGTTTGCATCGACGACGGAGGCGGCTATATGTATAATATCACGGAAGATAAAGAGGAAGCTTTTGATTTTTGCGCCGAAGAGGGCAGGTCTTCCGGCACAACCCGTTTGTTATTTCGCTGTGGAAAAAAATAACAGTTCAAGCGCACGGCTTTTCACAAAAGCCAATCAAAAAAGAGAAAAACATCATGCGTCATTTCCTTTATAAAATATTTTTGTATTTTCGCCCGTATATTTTTTCGGTCTGCGCGGGACTGGTCTCTTTTTTTGCCTTTGCGCCTTACAGCCAATTCTGGATTTTATTTTTCACCCTTCCCTGTCTGGTATTTTATACGAATGAAGCAAAAACAAAGACACAAGCGGTTTTGCAAGCAGGCCTTTTCGGCGGCGTGTTTTTTGAAACTTCTTTGTTTTGGGCGGTGAAAGGATTATTTTCGGAATTCGGTCTTTTAGTGTATGTTCTTTTTGTGATTTTTCTCTTTTTGCTGGGCTTTTTCTTTTACGGGCTCGCCGCTTTTTTAGCGCGATTTTTCAAAAAAGGACTTGCCCGAATCATCGCCTTTTTAGTTTTTATTTCTTTATCCGAATATGTCCAATCCTATTTTATTTTCCGACTTTCATGGCTGTTTATGGCCAACGCTTGGGTGAATTTTCCGGCCATGTTGCAATTTTTCAATCTGGCCGGCACCTTCGGATACGGTTTTTTAACTCTTTTTATTTTTACTTCTCCCGTGTTTTTATTTTCCAAAGAAAAGCATTACATATCCTTTATTCTGGCGGTTGTTTTAGCCGGCGTTATTTTTCTTTACGGGCACAATCGGTTGAAAAATATGCCATCGGCAGAGCATATCCCCGACATCAACTTGCGCCTTGTTCAAAAACACCAGACACGTTCTTTCCAAAACATTCCCGCTTACATCACGCCTGTTCTTTTTGACAACGAAATATTTTCAGCCTTGAAAAAACCTTTTCAATCCAAAGGAAAAACTCTTTTATTTTTTGCGGAAACCTTTATTCGAACTCATATCAAAGACGAACCTCTTTTATTTACCGCACCTTTAGAAAAGGAATACCCTGATTTTTATATTTTCACGGGAGCTTTAAGGACAAAACCTAAAGAAAAATCTCACAACAGTATTC
>CAVDQP010000106.1:0-3958 GCA_963611245.1 Holdemanella biformis | reverse complement strand
AAAAAGAAAAAGAAAAACAAAAGAAACAAGACCAATAAAAAACAGGCGGCCGAAAAGCCGCCTTTTTTCAAAACAAAACTCAAACCGTGTTATTTTTTTAACATAGACTTAATTTTTTTCAACAACCGAGGCTTATCCGCTCCCAAAACCATTCGGGTTTCTTCGCCTTTTTTCAAAAGAACCGTCGGAGTGCTTTTGATATTGTATTGTTTTGTCATTTCGTCCCGTGTTGCCATCAATTTTCGTAAAACCTTTTGATTTTTCAGGCAATCTTTCACTTCTTGCCGAGTCAATCCCGCCGCCAAAGCGTAATTTGTCACGACATCTTGTGCATTCGGCAAAAACGCCCATTCTTTTTGCTTTTCATATAAAAGCCCCAAAAAATCAAAATAATTTTCCGCCGGCACACAATGCGCAATCATAGCTCCGGCCAAAGAACGACGGTCATACGGCAAATCGACGTAAGTTAAAAAAACATCGCCCGTTTGAACAAATTCTTTTTCCACAAACGGGATAATTTCCCGATAAAAATCGGCGCAATGCGGACACGTCAAAGAAGAAAACACATACATTTTTAACGGCGCGTCGGCCTTTCCCATAGAACGAATATCTTCCACGGATGTCACGGGAGTCACAAAAGACGAAAGCTGTTTTTCTTCTGTTTTTTCCTCTGTCTTTTCCGCGATTTTTAAACTGTCTTTCCCCTGATTTTCAATCGTTGAAGAGTCAACTGTCTTTATTTCTTCAACCTTTTTGACAGGAGCAGGGTCCGTCACAATCGCCGCCTCAACATTTTTTTCATTTCCAACAGTCTCCGTCATAGAAACTTGCTCTGTTTGAGCCTGAGCCGCAAAACAAACGCCCAAAGCGACAACACAGACAAGAAGATGCTTTTTCATGGATAAAATCTCCTTCAACCACCTGAATTTTTTATTTTTATTCTTCTTTCATATTCTTTTTTTCAAAAGAAAACAAGCTCTAAAAATCCAAAACAAGCTTATTTTTTTTCTTTCTTTTTGTCTTTCAACATAATCAGACGCCCCAAACGTTCCAAGCCCGTGCGAATATCCTCATTTTCTATATTTGAAACCGATTGACGCAGATAGGCTTCTTCGTCCGGATTTAAGACCTCTTCTTTTTGAACGGGGGGAAAAACCGGCTTAAATAAAACCAATCCTTGAGAAATTCTGACTTTTGAAATAACCTGATATCCGAATAGACGATTGACGGCGCAAATCACCGCCTGTTTTTTGTATTCCATCGACAAAGCGAAAGAACCGTCCGCCGCTTTCACATACAAAGTCCCGTTTGCCCGTTCCCCTTTCGGATACGTGACTTTTTCGGGACGAACGCCTTGCGCCATTTCATCACCGACAATATCTTTCCACGAACTGAGAAGATCAAAAAAGACAAAACCTTTTTTTAAAATAAGAGGTTTCAATATCTTTCTCATTTGTGAAGTAAACGACAACAATCCTTTATTGGAGTGTATTTTCCAAGAATCGTCTTTACTTTCCTGTTGCAAAAGAGTTTTTTCCCCTTTATCGGCGACTGTCGGTTTCATCGTCCTTTTGCCTTACCACTTTTTAAATCTGTCCAAAAAAGAAAGCGCGAAAGGCTCGTAAGCGCCTTCTTCCAGTTTTAAGCGAATTTCTCGCATTAAATCCTGATAATACTGCAAATTATGCCATGTCAACAGCATAGGCCCCAAAATTTCCTTTGCCTTGAACAAATGATGCAGATAGCCGCGCGTGTAGTTGCGACAAGCGGGACAAGAACACTCTTCGTCCAAAGGACGATGATCGTCCGTGTGGCAAGCGTTCAAAATATTCAAGGATCCCTGTCTTGTAAAGGCTTTTCCCGTCCGACCCGATCGCGTCGGCATCACGCAGTCAAACATATCAATTCCCCGCAAAACGCCGCCGACAATATCCGAAGGCGTTCCGACTCCCATTAAATAACGCGGTTTTTCTTGAGGGATAAAAGGTTCAGTTGCAGCAATGGTGTCAAACATCATTTCTTGCGGTTCGCCGACCGCCAACCCGCCGACCGCATAACCGTCAAACCCGATATTTGCCAGCGTTTCTGCCGATTCTTTTCTCAAATCGGCAAACACGCCGCCCTGAATAATGCCGAAAATGCCGTATCCTTCTCTGTCGACAAAAGCTTCACGACATCTTTTTGCCCAGCGCATGGACATTTTCATCGACTCCGCCACTTTTTTCTTTTCCGCCGGAAAATGAACGCATTCGTCTAAACACATTGTAATGTTGGAATCCAAAAGATGTTGGATTTCCACCGACCTTTCCGGTGTTAAGAAATATTCTTGTCCGCTTAAATGAGAACGAAAACGCACGCCTTCTTCCGTGATTTTACGCAATTTCGAAAGAGACATAACCTGAAAACCGCCGGAATCGGTCAAAATCGGCTTCGGCCAATTCATAAACGCGTGCAGACCGCCGAAAGCGGCTACTCTTTCCGCCGTCGGACGCAACATCAGATGATACGTGTTTCCCAGCAAAATTTCCGCTCCTGTCGCCGCAACGGATTCCGGCATCATCGCTTTAACCGTTCCGACGGTTCCGACCGGCATAAAAGCAGGCGTTTGTATCGTCCCGTGCTTTGTTATCAATTCGCCGCGACGCGCGACTTTTTCTTTCTTTTTCAAATGGAATGTCAGCATTTTTTCTTTTACTCCGCTTAAAATCCGTCAAGATAAATATTGATTGTTTTTATTTTGTAGTTTAATATTTTTATACTTTAATTTCTGGAATTTTCAATTTAAATTTAAAATAAGAAATAAAAAATTAAAAGAATTTTAACTTTTTTAAAAGGCGTCAAAAATGAATCTTTTCAAAACAACGGGAAAATCCTTTTTCGAAGATAAAAAAGCTTGGACAGCGGATAACTTAAAAACCCTGCTTTGGGCGCTGTTTATTGCTTTAGGGCTCCGATCCTGCGTATTGGAACCGTTTCATATTCCGTCTTCTTCCATGGTTCCGTCTCTTTTAATCGGCGATTACCTGTTTGTAACGAAATATTCCTATGGCTACAGCCGGCACTCTTTTCCTTTCAGTTTGCCGCTTGTGCCGACACATATTTTCTACACGCCGCCGAAAAGAGGAGACGTCGTTGTTTTTCGCTTGCCTTCCGATGAAAGCGTACACTATATCAAAAGAGTCATCGGCTTGCCGAACGATAAAATTCAAGTCAGAAACGGCCGTTTATGGATTAACGGGAAAAGGTTGGAAAGAAAATTGATTGGAGACAAACTGACGGATTCGGGCGATGGCACTTTTCAAAATGTCAAAGAATATCTGGAAACGTTGCCGGAGGGTAAAAAACACCTTATCCAAGAGGTTTCCGACATTTCTGTCGCGGATAACACGCCCGTTTACACGGTGCCCGAGGATTGTTTTTTCATGATGGGCGATAACAGAGATAATTCAACGGACAGTCGCTTTCCTTCCGTCGGGGTTGTGCCGAAAGAAAACATCATCGGGAAAGCGCGCTTTTTGTTTTTTTCGAAAGGTGCCGGCTTTCCTTATATCCGTTGGAACAGAATGTTTAACAAAATCAAGTAGGAAAGCAAAGAAAAATGCGTAAAAACGATAAATTGCCCGAGATTGATTTTTCCCCTTTGGAAGAGCTGTTAGGCTATCATTTTGAAAACAAAGCTCTTTTAAGACAGGCTTTTACTTTGGCGCACGGAAAAAAATCGGCGGCCTATGAACGGTTGGAATTTTTGGGAGACCGCGTTGTCGGTCTGATTGTCGCCAGCCTTTTGTATCTGCATTTTTCAAACGAAGACGAAGGCGATTTGGCCAAACGTTTTACCGCGCTGGTTCGAGAAGAAGCGTTGGCTCAATTGGCTTTGGATTTAAAACTGGACGCTCTTTTGATTACGAACGAAGAAGAATTGCGACATAATCCGTCCATTCTGTCCGATGTGTTTGAA
>CAVDQP010000105.1:3601-4026 GCA_963611245.1 Holdemanella biformis | reverse complement strand
CGCGGTTTCTTTCGGGAAGCGACAAAAAGAGTGGTGGTGAAAAAAAGCGAACAAAATGAAAATCTGCCCCCTCCTCCTTCTTTTAAAAACGACGTTAAAAAGGTTTTGAAATATTTCTTTTTCATGCCGATGTTTATTCTGTTGCTTATCGCGGGCGGTATATTCGCGACTGTTTTTTTCGCCTCTCCGCGGTTTATCCGTTCCTTTTTAGATAAAAAAGGATTGTCCGACATTTCTTACACGGTCATTTCTAAAGGGTTGACGGAAATGACGCTGGCAAATGTCACGGATCCTGACGGTCATTTTGAAATCGGCAAAATAACGCTCAAATACGATTTATTGGACTTTTTCAAAAAAAGAATCCGTATTATGAGTGTCGAAAATTTAAATCTGACCATGTCTGATGATAAAAATTCCTTTTCTAT
>CAVDQP010000105.1:0-3591 GCA_963611245.1 Holdemanella biformis | reverse complement strand
TTTCCGACTTTTTTAAAGCTGGTGGCCGGCAGCAATGACGTGGAAATCGATTCGATTCAAATCCACAATTCCAATGCCGTTTTACACAGCGATGGGAAAGAAATTCCTCTTGAATTTTCCGCAAACGGTTATTTCAAATCCGGTATGCGTTTTTCCATTCCCTTTAATTTCAAAGACAAAGACATCTCTGTGGAAAAAGGAACCTTGTCCATTTCTCAACAGGCGCAAGACACCGTTTTTGATATTTCCTTAGATAAAGCGAATTACACTTTGACGGAAGGGCAGGCCTTGCCCGTTTTAGGTTCCGCCAAAATCATTTTAACTTCAAACGCCGATCTGAAATCCGCCAATATTTCCCTGTCTGTGGGTGAAGACAACAAAATTAAAGCGACGGTCAAGGAATCGGCGCGCAACGTCGGCTATTACGACATGAATGTTCAATGGACGGAAAATTTCTTTGAACCTTATTTTTTCAAAAGAGATTTTCAAAATGTCGTCGATGTTTCCTTGGGAGATATTAAATTTTACGATAACTACAAATCTTTTTCCTCTTATACGTCTATGAAAGTGAATTTACAGAACACTTTAATCGGAGAAACATTTATTCATCAGGCGCAAGCGGTATCATTAGGGTCTTTATCCTGTTCCTATGGCGTCGGTTGCTCTTATAAACTGATGTCGGACAAAGCTTTGAAACTGGCGTTGACGGGGATTTATTCGTCCTTGAACGGGAATACTTTTTATATTACCAAACCGATTGTAACGGAAATCAAAAGCGTCCAAGACGACTATCTGTTTTCTTTTGAAAAAGGACAAAAAAGCATTTCCGTTTTATTCCCTGTTTTGGCTTTTCAAGGAACGAAATATTATAATTCTTTAGAGACGCCTTTTTATCTGCAAGCCAGAAGTCTTGCGTATAAATACAACAAAGACGAAAAAGACCTTTCGTTTAATATGTCCTCTCCGCAGATGAATCTGATAACGGCGGACTTCAGTCTGGGAGACGCGGCGTTGAATATGAACTTTGCGCAAGGGCAGCTTCAATCTCTGTCTTTACAGTCGGCGCGGGTAGAATTGTCGGATAAAAAGCTTTTTGACAAACCATTGTTGGCGAATCTGACCATCAACGATAAAAGGGAAATCAGTGCGAAAATATCGCCGGATGCGACACCTTTGGAAATTATCGTAAAAGGAACCGCCGAGGCGGATTATTCTAAAGCTTACCTGAATTTTTCAACAAATACGTTATCTTTCACACCGGCGTTTCAACCGTCTCAAGTCTTTTCCTTATTCAAAGACGTGAACGGAACGGTTTCAGGTTCCGCGGCGGCGTATGGCGATGTGACTGTTTCCCCGAACAAATTACAAGTGGGAAAAGTTTCTTTGTCGCCATCGAACTTGTCTTTTTCTGTCGGCGAATGGGGTTTTTATTCCGTCAGCGGAGACACAGCCTTTAAATCCATTTTGCCGCCGGTATCCTTGCCGAATCAAATGGTCAAAATGAAATCTTTGACAACGCCTTTGCTCAAAATGAACAACATTCGAATGAGCTACACGCTTGAAGGGGATAAAAAGCTGGTGAAATTGAAAAACATTTCCTTTTCTATCAAAGGGGTTCCGACTTATTCGGAAGATATAAGCTTATCTTATATGTTCACGGGCGCGCCGTATGTTTTCCAATTTTATAATGTGGAAGGCGTTTTGCAAGAATACTTTGCTCCCAAAAACCTTTTTATTCAGGGGAAAATTTCCGCGAATATGACTGTTCAAATGAAAAACGGTGTCGCCGAAATCGTGAAAATCGAGCTGGTTCCGGAATCTCAAGTGACTATGAGATACAAAGGACAGTCAAACGAATATCTTTCGGCATATCAGGAAGACGCTTTGCAAAATTATTCGTTTGAAGGCGGTGAAATAGCCTTAACCGAAACGGGGAAAGATTTCACCATTCGTTTAACGGGCACCCCAATTAAAGAAGGGGGCGTTCCGGAAAAGAAAGAACTGTTTTTCCGGTATCCTCTGACCTTATTGGCCGATTTTTTCAAAGACGAAGACTAATCGTTAAAAAACAAGGAGGGGAGCATGTTTCTGGGCGAAATTTCCACGGATAAAGCGGTGGGGTGCACGCTGCTGCACCCTTTGTTTATCAAGGACACCATTTTGGAAAAGGGCAGAATTCTGTCTCAAGAGGACATTGCGCTTTTGCAAGAGGCAGAGGTCAAAAAAATCTTTTGCGCTCGGCCGGACGAAGGAGAAATTTCTCAAGACATTGCTTGCGAAATCATTGCCAATGAATTGATAGGCGAAAACACTTATTGGACGGCTCCGTTCAACGGGCAATGTAAAATATACGCATTGAAAGATGGGATTTTGAACATTGAACGGGAAAGAGTCGAACGTTTTAATTTTGAAACGGAAAAAGTCGTTTTAGCCACGGCGGAACCTTTTTCTTGGGTCAAAGAAAATCAATTGATTGCCGTTTTAACCGTTTCTCCCGCCTTTATAGCGCCTTTTAAAATCGACGAATATATTTTCAAAGTATCGGGATTAAGCGCTTTAATGACGGTGAAAGAGCCGAAAAGCACGACTATTTCTTTTTTACAAACGGAATTGCCGCAATCTTCTTCATTGAAGCAAAAGGAATTTTTTGAAAAAATTCAAGCCAAAGTAAATCTTTTGGGATCGAATATGGCGTTTCCTGTTTCCTGCGCTCATTGTGTCAAAGAAGTGGAATCGGCGTTGTATGATTTTTACAACGATATGAACGACACGTTGCTCATCGCCGGCGCTTTACCCAGCACTTGTTTTGAAGACGTTATTCCTTTGGCGTTGACGCAAACCGGTGCGAAAATTGAAGTGTTTAACGCGCCTGTCTATATGGGAGCGCATTTAATCAAAGCGTCTTACAATAACAAAACCATCTACATTCTGCCGGAAGAAGAACGGCTTGTTTCATTTTCTTCCATTGATTTTTTGTTGCAAAATATCTTGTGCCGGACGCAAATCAGCGAACATCTTTTTTTACATAAAAGCACGCGCGGTATTTTGACCGAAGAAACAAACCGCAGTTTGGTCGGCATGGAAAAGCATCTTCACCAAGAAGTCAGACGGCGCAAAAACATCGGTATTTTGGTTTTGGCCGGCGGTTTTTCCAAAAGGACGCTCAACACAAACAAGCTGTTATTTTCCACGGGGTCAAAATCTCTGGTGCAACATACGTTAATCAACGCTTTAAAATCAAAAGCGGCCGTCACTTATGTTTTAACCGGTTATCAAGCAGAACAAATTCATCAAGAAATAATCCCCTATGATGCTCGAGAAATATTTTTTCCGGATTTTGCGCAAGGGGTCAACGCTTCCATTCGCTTTGGTCTTTCTTTATTTCCAAAGGAAATTGACGGTGTGCTTGTTTTACCGGCGGATATGCCTTTTTTCAGCACGCGCGCCATCAACAAGCTGATAGATTCTTTTTCGGACGACAAAATCTGTGTTCCCGTTTGTGAAAAGCTGCGTTACAACCCTGTTTTATGGGGACGAAATTTTTTCAAGCAGGCTTGTTTTTTAAACGAAGATCCTCTGTTGGTTCAACCG
>CAVDQP010000104.1:568-4053 GCA_963611245.1 Holdemanella biformis | reverse complement strand
TGGTGCAACCGCCTTACGGAGAAAAAGTGCGAGCGCCTTTTGTGGAACACATTCCTTATTTTTATTCGGAAATTCAAGTGTTGGCGAACAGTGGTCTTTTTGTTCAGGAAGAAATCCAGATTGTGGTGACAAAAAAGGCGGCGAATTTTGTTTTTTCACGCTATCTTCCGACGAAACTGTCGGTCCCGGACGGTAAAGATTTACAGGTTGAACCTCAGATGATTTTGGCGCAGCTGAACGATAAAGAAGTGCCTTTTTCCGTAACAAAAGAAAAAGAAGCTTATAAAATCACCGTCGGCACCGGACAAAAGCTGTCCCCCGGGTTGCATGTGTATCGTTTAGGCTATTTTGTCCCGAATATGATTTTTGAAAAAAACGGTCGGGACGCTTTGTTTTGGAACGTGACGGGCGACGGTTTGCCTTTTCCGATTGAACAAACTTTGATTTTGGTGATTTTTCCGCAAACAACAAAGATTGCCGCTCAAAACGGTTTTTTGGGAAAAACGGATAAGCCGATAGAAGGATTCTTTAACCGGATTGTGGACAGAGAAGGCAATGTCGGGTATATTTTGGAATATCCTTTGCCGGCTCGCGCGGATTTTTCCGTGGAAGTGTTGTTTGATGAAAGCACTTTGCCGGTTGCCGGCTGGCTTGATGCGTTTACGGCGTTTTTCGGCAAAAACACATCGTTTTTCATCGGATTGGCGGGGTTGTTGGTTTTGGTGCTGTATTACGGTGCCACTCTTTGTTTGAAAGAAAAAGAATTCAAAAAGAAAAAAGCAAAAGGGACGGTCTTTAATGTTAAAGGAAGCTTTTCGCCGGCGGCGTTAAGATATGTTTTGACAGGCGGATTCGATGCTAAGGAATTTTGTGTCCTTTTGGTTTCTTTGGCGGCTAAAGGGGCGATTCAAATCAAAGAGGAAAAAGCGGGCGTCTTTTCTTTGTGCAAAATGTCGGCTCCTTTGTCCGACGAGTTGTCCGTCGTTGAACGCAAGCTGATGAAAGTATTGTTCCCGAAAAAGAAAAATTGTTTTGTTCTGTCGGCCGAAATGCCGGCGGGCGCCGCTTTGCTCAGAGAAAAGGCACGGCAATTTTCCCAAGCTTTGAAAAAAGAGTATAACACAAAATACTTTTTTCTGAATCAGGGATATTTTTGGTTCGGGTGTGTTCTGTTTTTGCTGACGGTTTTCGGTATGGCTTTGTCAACAGGGGAAATTGTGTCGAATTTTGTTTGGCCGGTTGTGTTCGGCGGATGCGCGACGGCGTCGGTGCTTGTCTTTGTTTATTTTTGGCAGCAAGCAAAAGAATATGACGGGAAAAAAAGATGGGCTGCGCGGCTGGCAATATGTGGGTTAGGCGTGATTTTGCTTGTTTTAAGCCTGATACCTTTGAAATTTTACGCGCAAACGATTTTCACAGGTTCGGTCGTTCTTGTGCCGATGATGCTGGGTGTTCTGGTGTATTCTTACTATGCGTTGCAAACAAAGTCTGTTTTGAAACAGGTTATTTTGGATAACATAGAAGGGTATCGATTGTATTTATCTCAACCGGCGCCGGAAATCGCGGGAGGAAAAATTTCTCTTTCGGCTAAACAACGGGCTAAGAGATTGTTTAACAAGCATATTCCTTTTTCCGTGGCGATGGATTTGGAAGAAAAATGGAATGCGCGTTGGGGCGCCGATGAAAGTGTCAAACCGGACTGGTATGAAGGGGTTTTTGCCTTTAACGGTTCTTTTTTAAAAGAGCTGAACGCCAGAATGCAGGCGGCTTTGACTGCAAAAGAAAACGGTTCTTCCGATAACTGATTTTTTGGAAAAAAGAAGGGGTTCCTTTCTTGACGGGTTAATTAAAATAGGATAAAAATATTTTCAGTGGTTAAAGTCATAAAAAGGGGAAAAAAATGAAAAAAATAGGTCTTTTCAGTGTGGCGTGTCTTTTGTCCGGCTCTGTTTTGGCAGATGAAATCAATGTCAGTCCCGAAACAAGGCAGGATTTGTATTTAACGATTTATAATCAGAATCGGGCGTTGGTCAGCGATGTGAGAACGGCTTATGTGCCGCAGGGGAAAAGCTCTCTTGTTTTTTCTTCCGTTTCCGATTTTTTAATTCCGGAGTCTGTTTTTGTCAAATTGCCGGATGCGAAAATTTTAGAACAGAATTTTAATTATGATGTGTTGTCGATGAACACTTTGGTTCAAAAATCCGAAGGCAAAGAAGTCGGTCTTTTGCGGACAAATCCGGCGACAGGACAGCAGGTTTTAAGTAAAGCCGTGCTTTTATCGTCTCAAAACGGGTATAATCCCGTGTTGAAAATCGGCGACAGAATAGAGCCTGATTTTGACGGCAAGCTGGTTTTCTTTTCGATTCCGGAAAATTTGCGAGACAAGCCGACGCTGGAAATTCAGACGCAGGCTCAGACAGCGTCCGACCGAACAATCGAGGTGAATTATCTGACGGAGGGGCTTTCTTGGAAAGCGGATTATGTCGCGCAGTTGCAAACAGACGACTCTCAAATGGCTTTGAACGGGTTTGTGACGTTGACGAATGATTCGGCGACGGATTTTAATCAGGCAAAAATTCAACTGATTTCCGGCGACGTCAATTTGGTTCAACAAAATGAAAGATACAACAAACCTTATTTGTTAAAAGCGTCGGTTGCGAATTTGGGCATGTCAATGGATTCCGCCGCGGAAGAAAGTATGCCGGTGGAATCTTTGTCGGATTATTATCTTTATACTTTGGAAGAAAAAACCGACTTGTTGTCACGGCAAAAAAAGCAGGTTTCCTTGTTTTCGGAAATTTCCGTTCCGGTGGAAAAAAGTTATGAATACGAAAATCTGGTGACGGTGAATAATTCTTCCCGAGATTTTGAAACAAAAGACAGAAAACCGATGACGTTGTTGAAATTTAAAAACACAAAAGCCGAAGGATTGGGGTTTGCTTTGCCGGCCGGCACAATTCGTGTTTATAAGACGAATCAGGAAAAACAAATGGTTTTTGTCGGCGAAGACAAAATGAATCCCATCGCGCAAAATCATGATGTGAAAGTCAAGCTGGGCGAAGCTTTTGATATTTTCGCCAAAGCCAAAAGAACAAGCTTTACTTCTTTGGGAAAAACGGCTTACGAGGCGTCTTATGAAATGACTTTGCAAAATTCCAAAGCGCAGGAAGCGCAGGTCAAAATTCTGCAGTCGATTCCTTATTCTTGGAAAATTACGGAAGAATCGACTCCGTCCGTGAAAGAATCTTCCAATCAGGTTTCTTGGACGGTGACTTTGCCACCGCAAAAAGAGGTTAAAGTGACGTTTAAGGTTCAGGTGCGTTTTGAATAATCTTTTCTTTCCGTTCGGGCGTTTTTCTTGCAGGATTGTTCGAAAAAAAACGCCGAGGTCAGAAAATTTTCTTTCAGCTTTTTTTTAGAAAGGGCCGTCGTTATGAAAAAAACAGTGTCTTGTCTTTTTTTTCTGTCAGTGACAGTTTTTTTTC
>CAVDQP010000104.1:0-558 GCA_963611245.1 Holdemanella biformis | reverse complement strand
GAAATTTTTCTTGAGAAAAAATCCGACGCGTCAGAAACGGAAAAAAAAGCGGAAACCTTGTTAAAAGTGCAACAGGTGATTGAAGAAATCAGTCGTCTGGGAAGTTCGAAACAGTCAGATTTTCCCGTTGAAAACGAGGAAGAAAAAGACCTTTCGGATTTAAATGAAAAAAAGACCGAAAAAAAAGCGCAGGTTCAAGCAGCGCCCGCTTCAAAAAACTCAAAGTTGTCGGCTCCTTTTATTTCAGACGAAGATTGGCTTTCTGTGCCGGACGGATTGACGCCGACGCAGGTTCGGTCGGCTTATTCCGAAACAAAACAGGTTTGGAAAGACAATTACGAAAGAGAACAGTTTGTCGTCTCTTTGATTTTAAAATTGCCGGAAGAATATCATCAATACTTTATGCCGATGATTGCGGATTCTCTTTATTTTTCAGTTAAAACACACACGATGCCTCAGGTAAAAAAATACAGAGGTAAAAAGCCGACGCGCGTGGCACCTGAATTGAAAGAATTTGTGGAACAGGGATTTTTAGATGATTTGCCGCCGGCGTTGTAT
>CAVDQP010000103.1:0-4097 GCA_963611245.1 Holdemanella biformis | reverse complement strand
ATATAAAAGCTTTGAACGAATTGTTGCACGGCTTTTTTAGCTTTTTTAAAAAACTTCTCGCTTCAAGAACCTTTTTTTTGAAAGAATTTAATTTTTGCTTGACAAAATATCGTTTTTCTTTAAAATTCGTCTCACTTCCGAGAAAGAGACCGAAAAGGTCCGTTCCTTTTTAAAAAAAGAGGGAAACTATCGGGACAACAATAAAAAGACACTTAAATTTAGGAGACACAAATGTCAAAAAGATTAAATGCAAAATATAAAATTGACCGCCGTTTCGGCGAAAACATCTGGGGCAGAGCTAAAAGCTCGGTCGTAAAAAGAGAGACGGCTCCCGGACAACACGGCGCCAGCCGTTCCAAACCGACGGATTACGGCATTCAGTTGCGCGCGAAACAAAAGCTGAAAGGATATTACGGAAACGTTTCCGAAAAACAGCTTCGCCGTTATTTTGCGGAAGCTTTACGTCGCAGAGGCGACACGGGCGAAAACCTGATTGGTATTTTGGAAAGCCGGTTGGACGCGATTGTTTACAGAATGAAATTTGTTCCGACTGTTTTTGCTTCCCGTCAGTTTATCAACCATGGTCATATCTTGGTGAACGGAAAAAGAGTCAATATTCCTTCTTATATGGTGAAAGAAGGCGATGTGATTGAAGTCAACGGAAAAGCCAAAGAAATGCCGATGGTTATTGAAGCTTTGGCTTCTCAGGAAAGAACCGTTCCCGATTACATCGAAGTGAATGAAAAAACATTCACCGGAAAGTTTGTTCATGCGCCGAAATTGGCCGATGTACCGTATCCGGTGGAAATGCAACCGAATCTGGTTGTCGAATTTTACTCCAGATAATCGGAAACCCTATAAACAGAGTTATTTTTCAACGGGTTGTGATCTTTTCACGGCCCGTTTTTCTATTCGCCTTTTTTCACACACCTTAGGCTCGTCAATTTATTGCTCCTATGGCTCGATTAAAAGCGAAAGGCAAAAAACCGGGAGCGGCCTTTTAGGCAAAAATCAAAAGAATTAAAGCTGTCAAAGAACAGCAACAAAATCCAAAAAATGTTGGATGCCGGAATACCGAAAGCGCGCCTTGTTCGAATCTTGCATGTCAACAAAACGACTTTCTATCGCTTTTTGGATAGAGGTTAACATAAAAAATCCCCCTTTGAGGATTTTTCAAAGGGGGAAAATTGACGCCTTACGGCATTTTTTTGCGTTAGAATGTCACGGCGAATTTCAAACCGTAGGAAGACATATCTTTAACCGCGAAATCTTCCTTTAACGAATCAGTCATCTTATGATACGCAACATACGGCATGACATAGAAAGTATCCGTCGCCCGCCATGTTAAACCGACTTTGAACGTATCCATTTCATTCGTCCACCGATCTGTTGTATAAACCGCGTAAGATTGTTTTGCCTTAAATTGATGCGTCCAGCCCAAATCAACCGACAGAGTGTCTGTTGCCTGATATTGACCTGTCAACCCGTAATTCCAAGCGGTGCCCCGTTTCGTATGATCAGTCCAGCCTTTTTCTCTGTAATCAAATGTGTGCAAAAACTGTCCGAACGCCGCCAAAGTCAATGGTCCCTTTTGCACACCGGCGGTCAGCTTCAATTCCAAAGAATCATTGGATTGTTCGTGTTGGCCTTCAAAAAGGTCAAAACCGTAGCTTGCCTCGGCGCCGACTTTGAACATTCCGACACCGTCAACATATTTCACCCCGACAGACGGCGTACTCGCCAATCTTCCGGTTCCAAAAGCGCTCACAGTCTCCTTATAATAAATGTCTGAGATTTTCACAACAACGGATAACTTATCGGTCAATCCATACATGCCTTCCCCAATCATAGCGTTGCGGGAATCAAAATAAGCACTTGTCGTTTCATCCGTATCGCGATATCTTTCCCAAACGGATTCAACCGACAAAATTCCTTTACCTTTTTTAGGCGTATAGAACGGATTATTCGGATTCAGTTCCGTCATTTCGGCTTTCGGCGCGGCCGCCATCGCCAATGTGGAAGCTGTCATAAAAAGCAATGTCGTTAATGTAAGTTTTTGCATCTTTTACTCCTTTTGTAGATGTTTACCGTATAAACAGAAGAACATATAAAAACATAAAGAGCAAGCAAAAAAATAAAAATGTCGAATTTTTTTTGATTTTAAACACAAAATCCGGCATAAGTGACAGAAAACTATCTAAAAAAAAATCATCCGGATAAAAAAATGGTGGGTGATCGGAGGCTCGAACTCCGGGCCCGCTGATTAAGAGTCAGCTGCTCTACCAACTGAGCTAATCACCCACTGGAACAAGTTTATACACTATTTGTTTTTCAAAATCAAGAGCCTATTTTTGACTTTTTCACTTTTTTTATCAAAGTCCTTCTTTTATTGATAATGGCAGCGATACCGGCGAACATTTGCCGCCATTTATCGCGCTTGACGTATTTTAATTGACTTTTTTTTAAAAATAATCTATTTTTCCCTGAAAAAAACAAACACTTTAGAGCAATTTCGTGAAAAGGTATCTTTTTTCTTTAGGACTGTCGGTCTTTTTGCTTCTGTGTGGCTGTGCCGGAACGGGACCGGTGGCACCGCATATGCGTCATCTGCTGGAAGAACGGCAATTTGCGGAGGCAAAAAAATTCGCCTATTCGGACGATTTTTACACGTCTGATGAAAACGAAACATTAAAGCTGATGGAACAAGGTCTGGTTCATTATTTGAATCGTGAATATTATCAAGCCTTGAAATCCTTTGAAAAAACGGCGGAACTTTTTGAACAAGAATACACTATCAGCATTTCAAAAGCTCTTTTATCCTTTTTTTCCGGCACAAAATTTCAAGCGGATTCTTATGAATTGGCGCTTTTATATTTTTATCAATCCTTATCTCATTATCATTTAAGCCGGCAAGGGTATTACGAATCTTTTCAAGGATTAAAAGGAACCGTTCCTCAAAAAAACTTAACCGATTCGGAAAGAAAAAGACATTTGGAAGCGGCGCGCGCTCTTTTAATCCAGTGGAACGATTTTCAGGAAAAGCAGGAAAATAAAGACAAAGGCGAACAATATTACGCGCGGGATATGCTGGCCAAATCTTGGGGCGGTTACGTTCATTCCGAATTAGGCACTTCTTCCGATTTGCAAAGCGCTCGTATTTTATACAAGGGAATGACGCCTCTTTTAAACGCTTCTTATAAAATCTACCCTTCTTTTGACGACGAGGCGAAAAAAAATTTTCAAGAATACGCGCGCAAAAAAACGAATTTGTTTTCTTTGTCGTCTTTTAAAAGAAAAAAGCAAGAAGACAATGTGGAATTGATTGTCAAAGCGGGACTGATTTCTCCAAAAGAAGCGGAATCTTTTTCCGTTCCTTTGAAAATTGAAAAAACTTTTTTGAAGCTTTACAAAGAATTTGTCGACAAACAAGGAATGATTCACTTTGAAATACCGACGGTTAAAAAGCCGGAAAAAGCCCCTTCTCTTTTGCTGAAAATTTACGAATTTCTCCCCGACACGGAAAAGACGGCGTTCGGGCAAAAAAATCCGTCCTCTTTAATTGACAATAAAGCCTCCTTGCCCGTTGCAAAGAACGAAAACCCTGAAGCCGGAAAAGACACGGCACAGGATACCGGTGTTGCTTTGAATAAAGAACCGGATAAAAGCATAGCTTTGAATAAAGGAACGCTTGTGACGCAAAAACCGTTTGTTTTAATAGAGCCTGTTTCCGAAATCGCTTATCAGGAATATCAAAACATTCGTCCTCGGCTGATTGAAAACGCCGTTGCGCAAATTACCTTAAAATATTCTTTGGCCATCGCGGCGGCCATGGCCACTTATCAAAGTATGCCGCCGGAAAAAAAGGAATTGGCGTATCTGCAATTAGCGATGACAATTAAACTGTTGAATTACACGCAAGACGCGGACACGCGGTTTTGGAGTTCCATTCCTGCTTATATTTTTCAACAATCCATTCAACTGAAAAAAGGAAAATATATTCTTGAAATAGAAAATAAAGAAGGTAGAATACTTTACAATGACATTTTTGATATAACAGAAAAACAACCCATACTTTTGGACATCAACCTTCCGAAAGT
>CAVDQP010000102.1:0-4097 GCA_963611245.1 Holdemanella biformis | reverse complement strand
GTAAAAGAACTTCAAAAATAAAAAGGGCAAAAAAAATGACAGTTTTCTTTCCTTTTTTAAGATTTTTAATTTTTTGCGCCGATTTTTTAACGATGATTGTTTTTATTCAAGTGATTTTCAGCTGGCTGGTTTTTTTCGGCTTGTTGAATTTAAATCAACGGACGACTCGCCAAATCGCCGAAGTTCTGCACAAAATAACAAATCCTTTTTATCAAAAGATATATAAAATTTTGCCGGCAGCGGGCGGTGTGGATTTCGCGCCGTTGGTTTTATGGTTGGGTTTAACGCTGTTGAAGAGAATCTTATGGGAAATCATCATCGCTTTGTAGAAAAAGAGAAAGAAAAAAAGACGGAACTTCGGGAAGAAAAAATGTTACAGTTGGCGCGTCAGGTTCTTTGCTCTGCCAAAGACGGCGTTTTTCTGCATATTCATTTGGTGCCGAACGCGAAAAAAAGACAGGTGAGTGGTCTTTTTGATTCGTCTTTTTTGAAAATTTCCGTTTTATCGGCGCCGGTGGATTTTAAAGCCAATCAAGAATTATTGACTTTCGTTGCGGAAAATCTCAAAATAAAAAAATCGGAACTTTCGTTGGTGAAAGGAGAAACCGGCAGAAGAAAATCTCTTTTTATCAAAGGCGTTCCCGCAGAGTTGGAAAGGAAAACAGCACAATGGCTTTGGCTCAGCTTATCGACGGACGATTGATTGCCGCGCGCGTCAGAAACGAACTTTCTGAAAAAGTAAAAAAAATCAAAAAACAAAGCGGAAGGGCGCCGTCTTTGGCGGTGGTTTTGGTGGGCGAAGATCCGGCCAGTATGATTTATGTCCGCAGTAAAGAAAAATATTCCAAAGAAGTCGGCATAGACGCGTCTCTTTACCGTTTATCGGCGCAAACGGGAGAAAAAGCGCTGCTGGATTTAATTGACGAGTTGAATGAAAGTTCAACCGTGGACGGGATTTTGGTGCAGCTGCCTTTGCCGCCGCATATCAATGCACAAAAGATTATTGAAAGAATTGATCCTCGTAAAGATGTGGACGGCCTGACGCCTTTGAATCAAGGCTATCTGATGACAAAAAGAGAAGGTCTGGTTCCGTGCACGCCGCAAGGGTGTCTGGAATTGATAAAAAGCACGGGGATTTCTTTGGAAGGAAAAACGGCCGTCGTGGTCGGTCGTTCCTTGCTTGTCGGATCTCCGATGGCGCATCTTTTATTAAAGGAAAATTGCACGGTCATACAAACGCATTCTAAAACAAAAGATATTTTTTCCTATACGCGGCAAGCGGACGTGTTGGTTGTCGCGGCCGGTCGCACAGGTTTAATTCGCGCAGAAGGGATTAAAGACGGCGCCGTTGTAATAGATGTCGGCATAAACCGCGGGCAAGACGGGCATCTGTGCGGCGATGTCGTTTTTGAAGAAGCTGTGCAAAAAGCGGCTTTTATCACGCCGGTTCCCGGGGGCGTAGGGCCTATGACAATTGCGATGTTGTTAAAAAATACCGTTCAGGCGGCTGCCTTTTTTTTGCCACAATCATCTGATGTAATAAGATTAGAAGAGGAATCTTGAGAATAAGGAGAGAGCCATGAAAAGAAAAATCCTTTATACTTCCATTGCTTTAACTGCTTTGACGGTGGTGATGACGCCGAAAGACAGCCAAGCGATGTTTCCGGCTTTTGACGGCACCTTGTTCGGTGCGCGTGTGGAACAGGCTATCGTGATGATAAAAGAAGGATATGAATTTTACGAACAAGGGAAAACCCTTGTGGAACAGTCCATCACCATGGGAAATTATATTAAAGAAGGGGATTGGGGCAGCGCTTTCGGAACTTTGGGTAAGTCTTTGAACAGCGTGGCCGGCATGGGCGTGAATGTCATCAATGTTAAAAACGCCATTAACAATACGCAATCTAAAATCAAGGACGTTCAATCAAAAATCGAAACGGCTCAGTCATATATCAATGACCCGAGCAAGTTGAAAAGTGATGCCATCGGTGCCGCCGTCGGCGCCGGTACTATGTATGCGAATATGGGTATCTCGGCCGGTATGTCGGCGATTGAAAGCGCCGTTGCCAAGAAAAAAGAAAATATGTTGGGGGCTGAAGATGAAACTCAGGCGGAAAAAACGCAACGTTTGGCTGAAATAGATCAAGAATATACGGACAGTCTTACCGAAAGTTTGACATACGCTCAAACGGCGCAACAGACGGCGTCCGAATCTCCGCAAAAAACGGCGAATTTGTCGCAACAGGTGTCCGGTTCGACGGATATGGCGACGGATCTGCAAAACGAAGCCGAAATAGGCATTTATCAGGCGGAAGTTGCCAATTCCGGTAATGAATTGCAAGCCAGAATGTTGAAAATGATGTCTATTCAGGCGGCCAGATCCAGAGCGCAGGAAAGTTAAAAAAAAGGAGGGACGGCAGATGAGATTTTATAAAAATTTTATCGTTTCAGTGGCTGCGGCGGCTTGTCTGCTACCGTTTCAAAGTTACGCTTTTAATATGATTGAAGCCGCGATGACGGAAGTTGAAAAGGTTTTGAACGAAAGAACAAAGGACAGTCAGGAAACGGCAAAGGATCTTGAAAAAGATATTTCTAAAATCGAGGGAAAAGGCGGAACAAATACGGCGCTCAAATCCAATGTCAATATTCCGGACGCGGCTCAATTAACGCCGGTTGTCTCTTCTGAAATGGCTTCTGCCGTTGAAAACAAGGATATCGACAGCGGAAAAAAAGTCGCAAAAGATACTTTGGTTCCGAAAATTCAAACGACCGGCGAGCTGAATGAAAACAAAAAGCGTTTGGAAGAAGCCAATACATTGCTTTTGTTGGACGCTTACGGTCTTTCTTTAAGCAGTCTGAAATCGATTGAAAAACTGCAAAACGAAGCTGAAAAACGGGCTCAACAGGTGGAACGATCCGATAACACGCGCCAGCTTCAAGGGTATAAAAACGAATTAAAAATCATCAATAACGAAAGACAGAACCTGATCAACGTGTTGGAAGGTGCTTACTTTCAAGTTTATTCGATGGAACAAATGTCAAAACTGCCTCCTCAAGATGAAAATGAGTAGAAAATAATGGAAGAAAGGGGATTGAAATGAAAGGTTTTTATAAAGTTTTAGCCGTTGCTCTTCTGTTGGTTTCTTTTTCGTTGGAGGGACGGACTTTCCCGACAATCGACGTGGCGGCTTTGGGAGGACATCTGCAATCTTTGATTAGTCAGGTGACGAATGTGGGCGGCGCCAATTCGAAAAATGAAGATTTGGAACAAAAAGAGGAAACCGTCGGTATGGAAAACCGAACGGGGGCTGTTGTCGGCACGGTGGCCGGCGATTCGTCTTCCGCGGTGCCGAGTGAAGACGATTTGAAAAATTTTTTAGGAAAACCTCAGGATAGTTTGTCCAAATCTTACGCCTATGTGAAGGAAACTTTCTTTTATCCTTACACTTCCGGCAACACAACCAGAACAATCAAAAAACAAAAAGAAATAGCCCAAAATCGAACTGATTATATGGACGAAACAATTTTATATTCTCAAGAATTGTCGAAAAATTTTTTGAGCGATACTCTGCCGGCACAGAAGGAAAATCTTCAAACTTTGAAAGACGGTTCTTCGGAAGCGGCGGATTTAAGAAGCGGAATCGCTTTGGGGACGGGGGCTTTGTTCCAGCAAATGAAAGCGGAATTGAAAGCTTTGGAATTGCAAACAGCCGTTATAGAAATGAATCTGTATCCGGTTTTGATAACGACAGATGTTTATTTCCAAGAAAATCTGTCAACGTTGTCACAATCCGTGGAAACATTGTCGACGACGGAGTCGAGCAGTTCCGGCGGCAGTTTCTTTGATAAAGTGAAATCAGGCGTTCAGGACGCGCAAAAAGTCGCAAGTGATGCGACTAAAGCCTATAATGAGGCGAAAAAAACTTATGAAGAAACAAAACAAACTGTTGATATGGTGCAAAAAGGCGATTGGAAAGGCGTCGCCGATAAAACGGGGGCTTCCGATTTTATTGACGCTCAGGCGGCAAAAGGGTCTGCGATAATGACGGAGAAGGTAACGTCCCTGTAGCTCTCGTTATGGTGCGGCTGGGAGTCAA
>CAVDQP010000101.1:0-4162 GCA_963611245.1 Holdemanella biformis | reverse complement strand
CGGCGACAACGGGAGGAATGTCGGACGCGACAAGACTGTTGGTCCAATTTGCTTTGATTATCGTGATTTTTTATTTTTTGCTGTTGCGTCCGCAACAAAAAAGAATGAAGGCACATGCTCAAATGTTGGCCGGCATTGAAAAAGGCAGTCGGATTGTGGTGAACGGCTTGCTGGGCAAGGTGGTCAAAGTTGAAAATGAAAATGAACTGTTGGTGGAATTTGCCGAAAATGTGCGGGTCAAAGTCCTGCGGGCATATGTTTCGCAAGTTCTTGATGAAAAAAACGACCGGCCGGATGGGGCGGTCAATAACTCAGATAATAAGTAAGGAAAAGTTTAATGTTTGGATATTCAAAATTTAAAGCATGGGTTGTCATCGTGGTTTCGGTGTTCGGCCTTGTATTTTCCCTGCCGAATTTTTTGCCGGACTCTGTGTATAAACAGGTGCCGGAAAGTGTTCGAAAAGTATGGCACCCCGTTACGCTCGGTTTGGATTTAAGCGGCGGGTCCTATCTTCTTTTGCAGGTGGAGACGGACGCTTTGTATAAAGAACAGTTGACCTCTTTGGCCGATTCCGTCCGGACGGTTTTGGTGGACAGAAAAGTGCGTTTTTCCGGTTTGAAAGTGGAAGGTGAGGGCGATAAAATGGCTGTTTCCTTCAAACTTTTGAACGGGGGAGATTATTCGCGGGTCAGAGATATCATTTCTCGTTTGGAAAGCGGATTGCAGATTTCTTCTTCCGGCGCGCAGGTTTCTGTTTCGTATTCGCAAGCGGCGTTTATCCAAATGGTCAATTCGGCCGTGGAACAATCCATACAGATTGTCCGGCGTCGTATCGACGAGTTGGGAACAAAAGAACCGTCTATTCAAAAAGAAGGAACCGACCGTATCCGCGTGCAGCTCCCCGGTGTTCAAGAACCCGGAGAAGTAAAGGCTTTGTTGGGAAAAACGGCTAAAATGACTTTCCATCTGGTGGACGAAGGAACGTCTGTTTATGACGCACAGCGCGGAAAAATCTCTCCGGATTCCATGTTGGTCCCCGGTGATGATATGAGCGAGGCTTTTTACGTGTTGAAACGCGCTGCCGTTGTCGGCGGTGATCAGTTCCAAACGGCCAGTTCCGGCTTTCAAAACGGCACGACGGCGGTTGTCAATTTCCAATTTAAACAGGCCGGCGCTCGTAAGTTCAGCGTCGCCACAAGAGACAACGTCGGTAAAAGGTTGGCGATTGTTTTGGACGGCCGAGTTATCAGTGCTCCGGTTATCCAAAGTCATATCCCCGGCGGCAGCGGCACAATTACCGGCAACTTTACGATAGATTCCGCTGAAAATTTGGCGTTGATGTTGCGTTCCGGTGCTTTGCCCGCGCCTTTGTCCGTTGTGGAAGAAAAGGTGATAGGTCCGGGGTTGGGAACTGATTCCATTGAAGCAGGATTTTTGTCTTGTATGATTGGTGTTGTTTTGGTTTTTGCTTTTGTTTTCCTGATTTACGGGAAAATAGGCACCTTTGCCAATATCGCTTTGATTTTCAACGGGTTGTTGCTGTTGGCTATTTTAGGCTTGTTTAACGCGACTTTGACATTGCCGGGGGTGGCCGGTATCGCGTTGACAATCGGCATGGCGGTGGATTCCAATATTCTGGTGTTTGAACGTATGCGTGAAGAATTGACGATGGGAAGAACGGCACCGTTGAACGTGATAAATGCCGGTTTTGAAAATTCTTTCACGGGGATTTTGGATTCTCAATTGACGACTTTGTTCGCCGCGTTGGTTCTTTATTGGCTTGGTTCCGGACCGGTTAAAGGGTTTGGTGTCACTTTGGGTATCGGTATTTTAACAACGATGTTCACGGCGATTATGGTGACAAAATTCCTGATGCTGGCATGGCTGCAGATAAAAAAGCCGAAAGAGATTGTTTTATAAAGGGGAAAGAGGTTAAAAATGACAAAAATAATGAATAGTTTTTTGAAAAAAACACCCCATATTGACTTTATTAAAATCAGATGGTTCGGCTTTATTCTGGCTTTTTTGGTCTTTATCGGTTCCATTGTTTCTTTGAGCATAAAGGGATTGGATTACGGTATTGACTTTAAGGGCGGCTTATTGATTGAAATTCAGTCGCATGAGCCGACACAAGCCGCCGATTTGCGTGCGCGCTTGGAGACGTTAGGTCTGGAAGATTTGACAATCCAGTCTATCGGACAAGAAGGGACTTCTTTTTTAATTTACACGACCGGAACAAAAAAAGCCGTTCAAACGGAAATGGAAACCTACAATCAGGTTAAGGAACTTTTAGGCGAGGAAGTTTCTTTCCGGCGTGTGGAAATGGTCGGCCCCACTATCGGACAAGAGTTGATTAAAAACAGCGTGATTGCGACGGCTTTGGCTATTTTGTCGATTTGCATTTATATCGCCGTTCGTTTCGAATGGCCGTTTGCGTTGACTTCAATGGTCGGGTTGACATTCGTGATGACGGTGATTGTCGGTTTTTGCAGCTTTTTCGGTGTGGATTTCAATATGACGATTGTGGCGGCGATTATGTCTTTGGCCGGCTATTCGGTGAATGACACGGTTGTGACTTTTGACCGCGTGCGCGATAACTTAAAGAAATATCACAGAATGCCGATTGATGAGCTTTTGAATAAATCGATTAACGAAACGTTGTCCAGAACATTGTTGACTTCTTTATCAACGATTTTGATGTTGGTTGTCCTGTTGTTCTTTGGCGGAGAAACGTTGTTCGGGTTTTCGTTGGTGTTTTTGGTCGGTATTTTTATCGGCACTTACGCGTCTATTTTCATCGCGGTGCAGTTGCTGCGTTTGTTTGATTTAAGAAAAATCAGCTCTCATGAAGGGTCAGACCCTTACGCGGCGGCGACAGCTTATGAAAAAGAGGCACAAAAGTTGCCGTTGCAGGCTTCTTCTTGCAAAAACTGTGCTAAACACGGATAAGAAATAAAGCTTCAATATCGAAAAAAACGGCGCTCGTTTTTTAACGTGGCGCCTTTTTTTTATGGGGAGAGGTTTGCGCTTGTTTTTTATGAGGTGTTCGTGCCTGTTTTTTATGGGGTGTTCATATTTGTTTTTTTAGGGGTATTTGTTGGACGTCGAAAAATACCTCTGTGCAGGGAAGATTTTTCAAAAAAATCTTTCCCCTTTCCGGATTTTTATGGTAACTTAAAAAAACTGCTTAACTTTGTGATATGAAGGAGGTTTTTATGGAAAAGAAATTAGCGGTTTACAATCCTTTTCAGGGGATTTTACCAGAAGCAACACAGGCCGGAGAGATTATCGCTCCGCCGTATGATGTCCTGTCTTCGGAAGAGGCAAAAGAAAAGGCTATAGGTCATCCGAAAAGTTTTCTTCATATTTCAAAGGCTGAAATAGATTTGCCGGACGGGACGGATCCTTATTCTCAGGCGGTTTATGACAAGGCGGCGGAAAATTTCCGTCATATGTTGATGCAAGGACAGATTTTTCAATATCCGAAAGAGGCTTATTATATTTACCAGCTTCAAATGGGGGAACATATCCAGACGGGATTGGTGGTGTCCGCTTCTGTTCGGGCGTATAACGAAAATCGGATAAAAAAACACGAACTGACCAGAATTGCCAAAGAAGACGACCGTGTTCGTCAGATTGAAGCTGTCAGCGCTCAAACGGGGCCTGTTCTGTTGGTGAATAAAGATATTCCTCAAGTGCGCGAAATGCTGAAAAAAGAAGTTGAAGAAAGAGAGCCTTTCTTTGCTGTTGAAGGGGAATACGGCGTGATTCATCGTCTGTGGATTTTGGACGACGCGGAAAAAGTGGCGTTGATTACTCAAAAATTTGATGAACAGAAAAGCGCTTATATCGCGGACGGGCATCATCGTTCGGCGGCGGCGTCCAGAGTAGCCGCTGCAAAAGGCGGAGACGGAACAAATCCTTGGGACGGTTTTTTGGCGGTTGTTTTCTTTGCTCAGGAAATGAAAATTTTGGAATATAATCGGTTGGTGAAGGATTTAAATGGCCTGACGGAAGAGGCTTTTTTAAAAGCTGTGGCGGAAAATTTTGAAGTCAAAGAGGAAAAAAGCGCTTTCAAGCCGGCTTGTAAAGGAATGTTCGGATTATATTTGAACGGAAAATGGTATTCTTTGCGGTATACGGGCGCGCTTGGGGGAGAAA
>CAVDQP010000100.1:3812-4183 GCA_963611245.1 Holdemanella biformis | reverse complement strand
TAATGTTCATCAATTATTATAAGGACTTTTTTTATGTATTACGCTTATATTCGGATCAGTACCGACCATCAAAACACCCAAAATCAACAGCATAAAATTTTAACCTACACGGAAAATCACAATATTCAAATCGACCGTTGGGTGGCAGAAAAAATTTCGTCTCGCAAACATCTGGCCGAACGCAAACCGGCAAACACGGGAATATCAACACTTTAAAATCTTTGAATTATGCAAAAGGATTATCGTTATCGTCATCAAATTTAAAGAAAAAACCACCGTAAAGGTGGTTTAATTTTTTTGGTCGGAGCGGCGGGATTTGAACCCACGACCCTTTGCACCCCATGCAAATACTCTACCAGACTGCGCTACGC
>CAVDQP010000100.1:1345-3802 GCA_963611245.1 Holdemanella biformis | reverse complement strand
TTCCTGTATCGTCAGCGGCGCCGACCGTCCGCGCTCCGTATCCGTGAAAGAATATACTCGAAAATATCTTCAGTCTCAAGCTTTTTCTTTAAAATCTTAATAAATTTTTAAAATTTTGTAAATATCTTTACCGGATAAAGTGTCGAACCTTTTTTTAACGGCGTTCAATTTTTCCAATTTTTCTTTAAAACGGGTAAAATCAAGGCCGCGACGTTTGAAAATCGCCCGATATCTGTCCTCTATTGTGCAGTTTTTCCCAAGATTATTCGTGCCGTCGCATAAAATAATTAAATAATCATAGTCCGTATACGCCATATTTTCAGACAAAGAAAAAACCTCTTCAATATCTTTTTCAGAATACCCGAAATTTTCCAATAAGGCTTTATTATTCGGCAAAACCTCATGAAGTAAAGCCGTTTGCGCCAATTGCGGATATTCGGGACATCTTTTCTTTAAAAAAGAATATCCCGTTAAAGCATGAAAATGATGATTTTCATCAACAATATATTCATCGTTCAGCCGTCCGGCATCATGCAACAATCCGCAAACATACGCCATTTGCGTATCCATTGCCGGAATAAAAGAAGCAATAAGCGCCGCGTCTTCGGCGACTACCTGACTATGCGCCCGAAAAGTTTTTTCCATTTCATCGGTAAACGGACTATCACTTTTATTTCTGAGTGCAACAACTTCTTCAAAAATTTCCCATGCCTTTTTTTGAGGCATCATCTTATTTGTTGCTTTTTCCATTTTTTATTCTTTAGACATAAGATAAAAACAATCATTCGGCGTAAGGCGCCAAAAAATCAATCACTTCTTGGACAGAGCGCGCGAAATCTTCTTGATTTTTTTCTTCCAACAAAGCCCTCGCGTCCTTTTTCTTGGCGAAAGCCTGCTGGGCGCCCTTGATTGTCAACCCTTTTTCATACAAAAGGAATTTAATTTCACGCAATAAACGAATATCTTCCGGCGAATAATAACGGCGTCCCAACCGTTTTTGAGGCTTCAATCGTTCAAATTGCGTTTCCCAAAATCTTAAAACATGAGGCGGCAAGTCCAACTTTTTACACGCCTCTTTAATCGTTAAAAGTGCCGTTTCGGATTTCATTCTTTATCTTCCGCGTTCACCGCATTTTTCAAATTCAAAGAAGGATGGAATGTTAAAACCTTTCGTGCCGAAATAGGATATTCCTCTTTTGTCTTTGGATTTCTGCCGATTCGTTTTGTTTTTTCCTTGATTTTAAACGTCGCGAAAGAAGTCAGTTTTACCTCCTCTCCCCGCAAAAAAGCATTAGAGATTTCATCAAAAACCTCGTCAACCAACCGACCGGAATCGGTCAATGAAAAACCGATTCTTTCATACAAAGCCTGTGCCAAAGAGGCTCGCGTCACATTTTCAAGCTCTTTCATCATTTTATCCATATCGCTTTTCCATTTCAACACAAAGTCTGTTGATAGTTTAAGAAAAATTCTTTTTTTTTTCAAGAACGAATTTAAAAAGCTTTTTTCTATTCCTCTAATACCTTAAAAGACAAGACCCCCACGTAAATCCGGCGCCCATGGCCATCATCAAAATCAAGCTGTCCTTTTTGATTTTGCCGCTGTTAATCGCTTCGGCCAACGCCATCGGAATGGACGCCGCGGACGTATTGCCGTATTTGGGCAAAGTCAATACAATTTTTTCCTCCGGAATATTCAGATTTTTTGCCACGGAATTGATAATTCGCACATTGGCCTGATGAGGAACAAGATAATCCACGTCCTTTTCCGTCAAACCGTTCTTTTCCAAAATTTTTCGGCCGGATGAAGAAAGACAATAAACAGCCTGCCGATACACCTCCTGTCCTTGCATTTGGATAAAACCGGTTGTTTGCGTTGATGACACACCGCCCGAAGTTTTTAAAGCGTCATAATATCGACCGTCGGACGCCAACAGAATATCCAAAATCCCCTCGCCTGTTTTTGCCTCCTCACCGGCGCGCGTCAAGACAACTGCTCCGGCACCGTCTCCGAATAAAACACACGTGCCTCGGTCCGACCAATCCACTAATTTTGAAATGGTTTCCGCCCCGATAACCAGCGCCGTTTTGACGGAACCGTCGCGAATCATACTGTTAGCCACCGACAAAGCATACAAAAAACCGGAACAAACCGCCTGAACATCAAAAGCGAATCCGGTGGTGTTTTTCAACATGGCTTGCACTTTCGTTGCCGTTGACGGAAAGCTTTCGTCCGGCGAAGTGGTCGCCAAAATAATCAAATCAATATCGGCAGCTTGCATACCGGCGTTTTCAAGAGCCGACACCGCGCTTTTATATGCCAAATCGGAAGTTTTTTCACCCTCGGAAGCAATATGACGTTGTTGAATGCCGGTCCGCTCCCGTATCCAAGCATCGTTTGTTTCCACCATTTTTGACAAATCATCGTTTGTCAGAACTTTTTGAGGCACAAACGCCC
>CAVDQP010000100.1:821-1335 GCA_963611245.1 Holdemanella biformis | reverse complement strand
GTTAAAGATTCCTTTTCTCTTATTTTATAAAGGGAAAAACGACGATTGAAATTCAATCTTTTTGAAAAGCTATTCTTTCTGAGAAGTTTCCTTTTCGTCGTGTGTTTCCATTTCGAAAACAACTTCTTCCATATGCCGGCGGATTTCGTCGCACAGATTATGCCGCACCAAATCAATGGTTCTTTTTAAGGCACAGGAAAAACCGAACGGATCCGAATTACCGTGAGCCTTCACGCACAAAGAATTCAACCCCAGCAACATCGCCCCGTTATACCGACGAGGATCCGCTGTTTTTTTCATTTTTTTCAAGGCCGGCAAAGCAAACAACAAGCCGATTTTTGCCAAAAAAGAACATTTAAAAGCTCTTTTTAACAACCCCATCACCCAACGACAGGCCCCTTCAATGCTTTTTAAAGAAATATTGCCCGAAAAGCCGTCCGACACAAAAACATTGACCGTGCCGGCACCGATATCGTTTCCTTCAACAAAACCGTGATAATTAAACCGGTTGCCG
>CAVDQP010000100.1:0-811 GCA_963611245.1 Holdemanella biformis | reverse complement strand
TTTTCAAAGTGTTGGCGGCTTCTTTAATTTCGTCACGACCTTTTGTTTCTTCGGAACCGATATTTAAAAGTCCGATAGAGGGGCGTTCTTTTTTATACAAAATCTGATAAAAAACATGCCCCATAATCGCAAAATCCACCAGATTGGACGCATTGCATTCCGCATTAGCCCCCAAATCCAAAGCGACACAATCCTCTTTCAATGTCGGCATCACCGCTGTAATCGCCGGCCGATCCACGTTGGCAATCATACCAAGGCAGATTTTGCTCATGGCCATCAACGCGCCCGTGTTACCGGCGGAAATCACCGCTTGAGCCTCTCCGGAACGGACAGCGTAAATAGCTTTCCACAAACTGCTTTCCCGTCCGGTCCTTAAAGCCACGGTCGGTTTTTCGTCCATAGAAACAACCGATTCCGTATGATACACTTTAAACATGGATTCATCTAACCGATACTTTTTTGTCAGAGGGAGAATCTTTTTTTCATCACCGTAAAGCAAATAAAAAACGTCGGGATTTTCTTTTTGAGCAAGCTTTATCCCCGCTATCACGGATTCAGGGGCGTTATCCCCGCCCATAGCGTCAACCGAGATGACCAGCATATCTGTGGCTTTCTTTATTAAAATTATTCTTCAGATTTAGCAGCGTTCACAACGACTTCTTTTTTGCCGTAGTGGCCACAGCTGTCGCACACATGGTGCGGGCGTTTCATTTCGCCGCAGTTCGGGCATTCAACGAAGGAGCTGGCGCAAACAGCGTCATGAGAACGACGCATTCCTTTGCGGGATTGTGATGTTTTCTTTTTAGGCGTA
>CAVDQP010000099.1:3169-4249 GCA_963611245.1 Holdemanella biformis | reverse complement strand
GTCATAAGTATTTTCCTTATAAAAATTAAATTAAAGTGATAAAAAAAGAAAAACAAACTCCTCCAGGGGTGGCGGATGTTTTCCTTGACGTTTCTTTTAGCCGAAACGCCGGCGAAATGCAAGCGTTATTTTGAAAAACTTCGTTTTGAAGCAAAAAGAAGAAACGAGTTTTTTCTAAAGAAAACTTTTCGGTTCACCTGACGGTTCTTGATGAATGATGATATCGCAGTCCTGAAATTTTTTCTTTAGTTCTTTTTCTATCTCGTCCGAAACTGTGTGAACGGTTTGCAAGGGCAGTTCGGGAGAAAACAAAGCGTTAAACTGGATAAACATCTTTTTGCCGGCCGAACGGGTTTTCAGCTCTTTAATATCAAGGACTTCTTCAAAAGACAGAACGATTTTTTTGATGTCACTTCTTTTGTTGGCGCTGAGTTCCTTATCCATTAAAACGCCCAAAGCCTGTTTGATAATTCTTATGCCCGTTATCAACAGGTAAACAGCCACGCCCAAGGCAAATAGCGCGTCAATGAAACTCAGGTTCAAAAAGGCCGTCGCCGTCATGGAAATCATAACGCCGATATTCATCAGAATATCGCCCTGATAATGGGCTTTATCTGCCTTAATGGCGATGGAGTCTGTCTTTTTAATGACATAAGATTGAAAAAAAAGTAAACAGAACGTCATGACAATGGACACGAACATGATGAAAAGTCCCGTATCCAAGCGGGTCAGCCCTTTGGGATGAAGAAACCTTTCCACGGATTCATTAAAAAGAAACGCGCTGGTTCCCAAAATAAAGAGGCCTTGCATCAGACCGCCGAGCGATTCGGCCTTTTCATGTCCGAAACGGTGGTCTGTGTCGGCCGGAGTTAAGGCCGATTTAATAGCGAGAAAATTGACAAGAGAAGCCAAAAAATCCAAACTTGAATCAATCAAGGTTGCCAAGATGGCCGCCGATGCAGTCAGAAAAAAAGTAAAAAGCTTTAGCCCGATAAGGGTGACCGCTACAAAAATAGACGCCTGACCGGCCCTTTTCACAAGCTTATCATACGAAACGGGTGCATTATTCATGTTTTCTTC
>CAVDQP010000099.1:605-3159 GCA_963611245.1 Holdemanella biformis | reverse complement strand
TTTTTTATAGCATAAAAATAAAAAAAGAATATTTTAAAATAAAAATATGAAAGATATCTGGCAAAAAATCTCTTTTGAACTATATTTTAAAGAAAAGTTTATCAAAGAAAGGAAAGTGATTTTCATGAGTAATCCGTATCAAGTGCTGGGGATTAGCCCTTCGGCGACAAAGGATGAAATCAAAAAAGCTTACCGCAAGCTGGCCAGAACTCTTCATCCGGATGTGAATCCGAACAACAAGGAGGCAGCGGATAAGTTTAAAGAAGTTGCGGCGGCGTATGATTTATTGTCCGACGATGAAAAACGTCGGCGGTTCGATGCCGGAGAAATCGACGAACAGGGAAGGGAAAGAGCCGGTTTTAATTTTCGTCCTTCCGGCAACGGTTCTTCGCAACACTTTTATTACACGAACGGTGCGGGAGGTGAGACGGGAGGTTTTGACTTTTCGGATATTTTCAGCGCTTTCGGTGGCGGAACTGGCGGCTTTTCCGGCGCGGATATGGGGGATATTTTCTCCGGTAGGCGTCGTTCTTCCCGTCGTTCTTACGATATTCCGGGAGAAAATGTGTCCTATCAGATAACGGTGGATTTCAAAACGGCGGTTTTGGGTGGAGAAAGAGAAGTGCGTCTTCAAAACGGAAAATCTTTAAAAATTAAAATTCCGTCCGGCACTTCCGACGGCGCCGTTCTTCGTTTAAAAGGTCAAGGAATGGCCGGCACGGGGAAAGCCCCCGCGGGAGACGCGCTAATCCATGTGTCGGTTTCGGAACACCCGTATTTTTCAAGACAGGGCGATGATATTCTTATAACATTGCCGATTACATTGAAAGAAGCGGTTTTGGGAGGAAAAATCATGGCGCCGACTTTATACGGAGACGTGTATTTGAATATCCCTCCGATGTCCGGCAGCGGGAAAGTTTTACGATTAAAAGGCAAAGGCGTCAAGGTGTCGGCTTTAAAATCAGGGGATCAGTTGGTTAAACTGGAAATTGTTCTGCCTGAAACACCGGACAAAGGGCTGGAAGAGTATTTAAAATCCACGCCGGAGGATACATTCCGTCCGCGGGATAAAATAAGCGGTTCTGTTTAATTTTTCCTTGATTGACTTGCCTTTTTGCAAATAAAAAGAAAAGCCTTTGATTTTTGTCGGGATTTCTTTTACAATGCTTTTTATCAAATAAAAAACAGAGAGGTCTTTTATGCGTTTAAGGTTAGGTTCTTTTTTTCTGTGCGCGGCGTTGCTGGTCAGTTCGACGGCGCAAGCCGGCTTAACGGAAGCCATGCAGTCTTTAAATTCGCAAAATTATAAAGCGGCTTTTGATGAATTTTCATATCTGGCCAGCGAAGGCGATGTGTCGGCGGCGTATTATTTGGGCTATATGCATCAAATGGGGTTGGGTGTTCCCGTTAATTTTGCGCAGGCGTTAAGTTGGTATAAAAGAGCAGCGGCCAAAAACAATATGGACGCTTTGTTCCAAATGGGCATGATGTATCTGGAAGGCAAAGGCGTTCCGAAAAATGTGAATAAAGCCTTGGATCTTTTAAAAACCGTCGGGAGAAACAATCATCCGGAAGCGTTGTATCAGCTGGGAGAAATTTACGCAAAAGGAAAAGACGTTAAAAGAGAATACCCGTATGCCTACGGATATTATCAGATAGCGGCTTTGGAAGGATACGCACCGGCTCAATATAAATTGGGGCTGTTGTATCTTTACGGTCGAGGCGTGCCTCAAGATTATCAAAGAGCCGTTCGTTGGTTGCGTCGTGCGTCGGATCAAGGGTATGTTTTGGCTCAACGGGATTTGGCGGAACTGTTCGCGACGGATAAAACGCTTATCAACCCGACGGAGGCGTATGCGTGGTATAACATTATCGCGGCGTATAATTCCGATGCCGTCGGCGATTGGGCCGTTACGCGTCGTGATGAAGTTTTCTCAAAAATCAAAAATTCGGAAGGGTTGCTGGCTTCTCAGGAGGCGGCGCGCAAGTGGCGTCCGAAACAACCGAAAGACACCGTGCCTAAAGAAGAATACGATGCGCCCAGACCGATTATTAACGGGTTTAATGACGAGGCGACGATGAGCCTTTTACGTGGCGGAAAAGATTCCATTTATTCGGAAGGCGCCCGATTTAACATCACAAAAGCGGATATTGACGAGGCTCTTACTCAAAAAGATTTTTCCGCCGTTGAGAAAAAAGTGGAGGCTGCCGCAAGACAGGGACATACGGAAGCTTTCGCGTATTTAGGCGACGTCTTGAGGGAAGTCGGCAAAAACCCCGTGAAAGCGTTTTCATGGTATCAGCGCGGTGCGTCGGAAAAAGATGCGACTTCCATGATGAAAATTGCTTCTTTGTATTGCAGCGGTAAAGAACCGGTCAATGTGGATTTGACGGAATGTTACAAATGGCTTTATCTGGCGGAAAGAAACGCCGGCGTCTCCGAAAAAGTCAAAGTGCGTGAAAATATACAGCAAGTTGAAAAACAATTGTCGGCGGACGAAAAGAAAAAAGCGAAGAAAAGCGCTCTGGAATGGGAAAATGAAAAAGAAAACAC
>CAVDQP010000099.1:0-595 GCA_963611245.1 Holdemanella biformis | reverse complement strand
TTTTTTACTTTTGAAAAAGGAAAGAGGCTTTTGAAAAAACAGTTAAAAAAAACAGTCCTTTTTGAAAAAAACAGACGGTTTTATTCTTTATAAATTTTGTTCTCAATTTATGTTCATAAAAAAGAACGCGGCGCCTTATTTGCGTCGAGGGTCGCTTTTGGGATACAAAAGCCCGCACGATTTAAAAGAACAGTAACTCTTTTTTGAAACAATCACATGGTCCAACACCTGAACATCGGCGGAAGATAACACATCGACGGTTTTGTGCGTCATCAAAATATCCGCTTTGGACGGGGAAACGTCTCCGGACGGGTGATTGTGGCACAAAATAACGGATACGGCGCCGAGGTCAAGAGCCCTTTTCAATATTTCTCTGGGATAAATAGGTGTCTGGTCTATGGTTCCTTTTTGCATGGTTTCATCGCAAATCAGGTGGCAACTGTTGTCCAAATAAAAAACATGAAAGCTTTCCTGCAGACTGTGAACCATTTTGGCTTTGCAATAGTTAATCAACTTGTCAAAATTTTGCAAAACGGGGGCGTCCGAGACATCTTGTTTTAAAATTCGTAAAACAGAAGTTTGAATCGCCTTGAAC
>CAVDQP010000098.1:3255-4315 GCA_963611245.1 Holdemanella biformis | reverse complement strand
AATGCCGGCTCTGTTATAAAAAAAACAGCTTGCATCCGTCAGAAATACAGGCTGTTTTTTTTGATTTTTATCTTTGTTTGTCTTTTTTGGCCGTTAATAAAAGAGGAGTCTTTGGAGGCCATACTTGCTCATATCCTTTTCCTGCTTTGTAGGCAAAAAGTTCGTTGGGACCATAAAGAAAAGAGCCGTAATCCAAGGATTTGCCGTCTTTATACAGCAAGCTCCATTTTTTAGATCCGTCCGGCCAAAAATAAGTCGTGCTGCCGTCTAAAACACCATGTTTATACGTATGTTCTTCACGGGGATTATCGTCGTGTCCGTAAAAAGTAATCACGCCGTCCATAAAGCCGTCTTTGTCCAGAGTGCCTTTTTCATACCAGCCGTTTTCTTCATAATAATACGTGTAAGCCCCGACCGGATCGCCGTTTTCGTAACGGTTGACCAGCATTTTCTGTCCGTTTTCATAATAATCGATATTCGGGCCGTTTAATTTGTCGTCGCGATAAACGCATTGGCATTTCATAACACCGCTGGGATAATATTCAATTTGAACGCCTTCTCTGCGATTGTGCACATACTGTCTTTTTTCCACCAGACAATCATCTTCGTAAATCAACGATTCACCGTGCAACATATCATTTTTATAAGAGCTTTTCGCTTTGACACAGCCGTCTTCGTCGTAAAGAGACCATAAACCGGTCTTTTGCCCTTGAGCGTTTAATTCGCCGTCAACAGCTAATTGCCCGTTTTCATAAAATTCCATATATTGCCCGACTCGAGTATTTTTATGGAAAAAAGAGCTGGCTCTCAACTCGCCTGAAGGGAAAAATTCGGAAAACTGTCCGTCTAACATATCGTCTTTGAATGTGCCGACCGCCTCGGGCTGACCGTATTTGTCCAAAAGAGCAAATTTATCCTGACGCAGGTTGTTTTCGTCAATCTGACAATACATTTTTTCCCCGCCGGAGAGGGAATATTGGATTAAACGCAGATTTTCTTTTGCCTGAAACGGTAAATTTAAGATGTCTTGTTCAAAGGTCATTTTCGGGCTCCTTCTTTC
>CAVDQP010000098.1:2156-3245 GCA_963611245.1 Holdemanella biformis | reverse complement strand
GTCAATATTTTTTATAAAACCGCCTGAGATAAAATCACAGGCGGCTGAAAGAAAACACAAGTCTTTTTACCAGTAAGCGATATTCCCTTCATATTTGAGGAAAGTTTCCATTTTTTCCGGCAGATCTTCCGGCGCCGTGTTTGTCCAATATTCATTGTAAACATCTTTGGAAAAATTCCTTTGTCCGGTGGATTGTGTCCAACGAGTTCCTTTAATTCCGAAAAGAATTTGCAAGGAACCGCCGATATGGACCGCTTGTTTTCCTATTCTTTTGACATAGTCGCCCAAAAACATACCATAAGCGCCCGCGCCGATAAGGGCAATATCAAAATCCGTCTTGTCAATTTGGCGGCACATCGAATCAAGAGCGTCAAACCAATCCGTGTAGTTTTCAATTTCTCGAGAACCGCCGATGCCTTGAACGGCTTTGATTGTTTTTAAGTCAAATTCGGGCAAGGTAAGAGGATTTTTGAACAATTTTTCACGAATTTGATACTGTTTTTGAATGGTTGATTCAAAAGGATGAATGACCAGAACTTTTTTTCCTTTCAGATACCGTGTCCAAGGATTTGCGACGAAAGGAACGGTGTCCCCCAACGCGGCTATTGAAATAACGGAGCCGATTTTATTATGCTTTTCTACCAACAGGCATTCAAAATCATTGTAAAAATTCCAACAGGCGAACATATCCGCGTTTGCCAGAACATCTAAAGATTCGCAACAAAAACGCGTGAGCTTTTCGTCCGTCGGCGGGAAAAATCCGGAATTGTTCTTCATTTTTTCTTTGACTTTTTTGGAAAAGTGAATGTGCGGTTGAGAAATTTTCCCGTAAAATTCCTCAATAGTTTTTAATTCCGTTCGTCCGAAACGCATAATGAAACAAGGCTTGCCTTTGTTCAATGTTTTGAAAATCAAATCATTGCTTTCTTCTTCGTTGTAAATGTAACGAGTGCCGTAATGAGAAAAAGGCAAATATTTCAAGTTGTATTTTTCTCTTAAAACCGTTCTGAGTTTTTTAGATGGAATGAAACAAACCAACCTTTTTAAAAATTTTCTTTTATTCATTATTTTTCTCCTTTTTTCGTTCGT
>CAVDQP010000098.1:0-2079 GCA_963611245.1 Holdemanella biformis | reverse complement strand
CCTATTAAAAGTAGTTTTTGCAAGAAAAAATACGTTTTGTTCTTTAAATTTTTTCTTGCCTTTTGAAAAAGCGGTAGTTTAAACTGAAAAAAAAGGAGGGGCGCATGAAACGTGTTCATTTGGCGGTTTTAGGGGCGACAGGTTTGGTCGGCGGAAAAATCCTGCAGATTCTGGAAGAGGAAAATTTTCCTTTGGCGGGGTTGAAACTGTTGGCCAGCGATCGCAGCACGGGTAAACAAATTTCTTTCAAGGGGGGAAAATTACCGGTGGAAAAGGTTTGTCCCGAAAGTTTTGACAACGTGGAAATGGTTTTGGCTTCCGCCGGCGCGGATATCAGCAGAATATACGCCCCCGAGGCGGTCAAAAAAGGCGCGGTCTTTATTGACAATTCAAAAGCTTTTCGAATGGAAAAGCAGGTTCCTTTGGTTGTTGTGGGCGTCAACGACGAGGATTTGAAATTTCATCAAGGCATAATCGCGAATCCGAATTGTTCCACTTCGCAGTTGATGCCGGTTTTAAATGCCTTGCGGAAAATTTCTCCGTTAAAAAGAGTGATTGTCAGCACGTATCAGGCGGTCAGCGGCGCCGGTGCTCAAGCGGTGGAAGAATTATCCCTTAATACACGGGCTTTTATGGAAGGTAAAAGTTTTACCGCCTCTGCTTTTAAGAAAAATATAGCGTTTAATGTGTTGCCTCAAATCGACTCTTTTTGGGATAACGGTTACACCGGAGAAGAAATGAAGGTTGTTCTGGAAACAAGAAAAATCTTGCATTTACCGGAAGCTTTTCCGGTGACGTGCACAGCGGTGCGCGTGCCGGTCTTTACCGGTCATTCCGAATCCGTGGTTGTGGAGTTTGAAAATAAAATTTCTCCTAAGGAGGCACAAAACGCTTTGTTAAAAGAAAATCAAATCATTGTTCAGGATATGGACAATCCGTTTGATTATCCGACTCCCATGGAAGCGGCGGAAAAAAATCCCGTGTATGTCGGGCGGATTCGTCGGGATTTGGCGTTTGAAAACGGGTTGTCATTCTGGTGCGTGGCGGATAATCTGCGTATCGGCGCGGCGTTGAACACGGTCAGAATCGGTCTGAAATTATTGGAAATGAATTTGATGTAGGGCTTTATTCTTTAATTTCTTTCATAAAGAAAAAGGTGGCAAAACTTTTTGAAAAAAAACAGAGGCAAAATCCATAAAACACTTTTATTGTGTGTTTTTGGGACAAAGCCTCTGTTTTTCATTTGGTTCAAAAGTTCTAAAAAGTTTTTCTAAAGAGAGTCAAGCTATTCTCTTTCAAAATGACGAGCCTTATCCAACAAAACAGATTTTTGAGCCTGTCGGATTTCTTCCGCGTAATTGCGCACGATTTGTCCCGTCAAAGGATTAAACAGTTTCCATTCTGTAATCGTTCCGTCCGCTTCCTGATGTTGCATTTCTTTTATGCGGCCGTTTTGATACGTGTAAGATTGGTGAGAACCGTTTTCGTTTTTAATGACTTCAGACGAAAGTTCCCCGTTTTTCAAAGAAAGAACTTGTTCAAATCCGTTTTCTTTGTAGTTAATAATGGTTTGAAAGTCTTGTGACTGATAGGTTTTCTTCACCAGCTGTTTGTTTTTATAAAAATGTTCCGTCACAAATTCATAAGGTTTGGCCGCATTTTGAACAATGCGTTCATAGATCGTGTTTCCTTCCGAATCATAACGATATGTAACGGCGACGTTATTGTTTTGATTAAAATAATAAGCTGTTTTGGGTTTCCCTTCCGCGGTGTATCTGGTGGTTTTTTCCCAATCGCCGTAATTTTCCGTTTCCAATTTTTCCCCGTTCGGGTGAATGACAAGATGCCGAACCAGTTTTCCTTCCTGATTAAACGTTTCAACCAGTCTGTTTCCGTTTTTTTGGAAGGATTCTTTTGTTGTTAAATTTCCAAATTCAATCATTTTTTTACCTCGCGTGTCTTTTTTTATGGAGTGTTTTTCTTTTTACTCGTTTTTCTTTTATTTGTCAAGTTTTTTTGTTATAACGGCTGTGAAAAAGAGGTTGACAGGTATTTTAAGACAGGGGTAAAGTATAAAAA
>CAVDQP010000097.1:0-4383 GCA_963611245.1 Holdemanella biformis | reverse complement strand
CCATATTATCTTGCAAAGGACATAATCCCGATATTAAAAGAAAAAAATGGTGATATTTTCATCTGCGCCCCTTATTTTTTAAATCAAGGAAACCTTAAAAAAAGGCTTTGAAGACTGCTTTAAAATTGACTTTTGATTTTATTTTTTATATTTTGGCGTATTGTTCAAACACAGAAGGAGACAGCGCTATGGCGGATTGGTTTTTAAGATTTTTCAAAGGGATTCTCATCGGGTCGGGTTTTATTTTACCCGGTGTCAGCGGTGGTGCTTTAGCGGCTGTTTTCGGCGTTTATGAAAAGATTATCGCTTTTTTTGCGCATATCACAAAAAATTTCAAAGAAAATGTCTTTTATTTATTTCCGATAGGAATCGGCGGATTGACAGGTATATTTTTATTTTCGTTCGTGGTCAGTTATTCTTTAGGCGCGTATGAAACACAAATCCTGTGGCTGTTTATCGGCTGCATTTTAGGCACTTTGCCTACTCTTTGGAAACAAGCCGGCCTGCAAGGACGCCAGAAAAAACATCTGTTTTTAATGCTGGCATCGTTCATTATCGGCGTTATTTTCTTGCATTACGGCGAAAAAATGACCGGCGGTCATATCTCGCAAAACATTTTCACATGGTTTTTATCCGGCGCTCTTATCGGATTAGGCATCATCATCCCCGGTTTCAGCCCGTCCAACTTTATTTTGTATTTGGGATTGTATAAAGCTATGGCCGACGGCATCAAAGGGTTGGACTTTTTCGTTATTCTGCCTCTTTTCGCCGGCGCCGGTTTGACTGTTTTACTTTTATCCAAAGCCGTCAATTTTATTTTTGAAAAAGCCTACGCCGGACTTTTTCATCTGATTTTAGGCATTATTTTGGCTTCCACGGTGATGATAATCCCGACGGATTTTAACTATCTGACTTTGGGAACGTTCTTTTGTCTTTTCAGCTGCCTTGTCGGCATTTTCATCGGCAAATGGATGTGCGATTTAGAAAAAAAATATAAAGATGACTAGACACGCGCACCTTTCCTTCAGCGCTCTTTAACCCTATCGAAAAAAAATCCGAAATTTTAAAAATAAAAAAGCCGCCTTTTTGCAAACAGAAGGCGACTTTTTTTCAAACAGAACCCCGCACGAAAAAGACACGCGCGGTCAAATGAACTTTAGTTTTGTCGGCCATAAGCTTTTGTCAACAAAGCCTGTTCCATCACAGCTTGATTGGTATAATCCGTGTAAACTTCTTTCATTTTATCGGCGATAGCGGCTAAATCTTCATTACCGTAAGCGGAGGAAATATTCGCGATTCCGTTAATGAAAACATATCTGTCGGCTTTTCCGCCCGTTTTGAAATCAACCAAATCGGCCTGCGCCAACTGTTCAAATTCTTCGGTGGAAAGCTGAATACTTCCCTCTTTGCCGTTATTGTTATAAGAAATAAGAATCCCGTGAACGGTTTCTTCCTGCGGCAGGTCTTGAACCGTTTCGATTTTTTTCCCTCCGGCAGACATGCTGCTTTTGTTTTTCCCTGTCCCCGTGGTAAGAGTAAGCGAGCAAGTGCCGTCTTCATGCTTTGTCAATTTCATACGTATCGTCACGGACGAGCTAAAATTCGACGAGCTGCCTTCTTTCACCTGCGTGACGTGTGATTCATATTGAGACATCAGCTCTTCGCTGCTTTTTACGGAGCTCTTTTGACTGCTTGTCGTTTGGGCATCTAAATTCACAATATCAACCGACATGGAACAATCAGAATCCACAGGCATACTTTCGTTTGCTTGATACACTTTTGAATAGCTGGTGCATGTTTTGCGCCCTTCGTCCGGCATGGAAAAGGACAAAACCGCTCTTTGCGTATCGACGTTGGCATCTAAATTCACCGACAAACTTTCCAATTCATTTCCGGCACGCAAGACAATCGGCGATTCGTCTTCAGAATACACCACGTTCATCGCATTGGCAATTTCCGCCAAATTTTTATCACTTTCATAATACGCGGCAATGTCGGAAATTCCTTTCAGGAAAACAGAGCTATCGCGCAACCCGTTTTGCTTAAAACGAAGCAATTCGAGATGTTCCATCTTTTGAAATTCCAAAGAAGGCATCAAAAATTCCCCTGTTTTTCCGTTATTATCATAAGAAATCATAATACATTGAACATCTTTCGGCTGATTATCCGGCCAACCGGAAACACTTTCCGGATTTAAAACCTGCATACTAAAGCTTTGATAAAAGCTTTTATCGCACGGCATTTTTCCTTTTTCATAAGTGTAGGTATAATTTTGTGTATCTATTTTTCCTTTGTTCGGCGTTGAAAAAGATAAAGTCGCCATTTGTTTTTCCGCGTCAAAAACCAAATCCACGGAAAGAGCCCTCAGCGCATAATCAGACCGCAAAGTTAAAACCGTCTCTTGTCCTTCTTGTCTGGCGCCGCTGATATACCAAGAATTATTTGAACTGTTTTTCGTGGAAGCACACCCCGTCAACATACCAACTATCATCACACAAGAAGCTATTTGTTTTGTCCGTTGTCTGAGCTTTGAATTCATATTAAACTCCTGCTGTTTTTTGCTTATGTCCTTAAAGGATATCCTCCCTTCCACAATTTGTCAATCTTTTTTTCATTTATGGACAGTCTTTTTTAAAATACTAAAAAAACGCTGCTTTCTGAGCATAAAAAAAAACGCCCTTTCGGGCGATTTTTTGGAGCGGATGAAGGGAATCGAACCCTCGTCGTAAGCTTGGGAAGCTTCTGCTCTGCCATTGAGCTACATCCGCAAAACATCTTTCTTATAAAGTATAAAAAACAAAAAATCAATCTTTTTCATCAACTTTTTTTATTTTTTTATTGAACCAAAATCAGTTTTATAAAAAGGGAAAATTTTGTTATTCTTTTCAATGAAAAGACCATCAACCACAACCAAGGGGTCCTCTCCATGTCCTTTAATTTCAAAACGGCTTTCGCCGCCGAAAGACGGGAAGAATATAACAGAATAGCCAGCCAAATCGGCAAAATAAACCTTTGAACGTCTTGTCCGTTCCTTATTCCTAGGGCTAGGTTTTTTTCTTTTAAGAATTATTTTATTCTATCTTTAAAGAACTCAAAAAAAATAAAGGCGTTTTTCAAAACATCTGAAGTCAAAGACCATCGGAGAATATCGAATGAACCGAACAAGCACACAAATACGATATTTATTCACCGAAAACGATATTTTAGAAATTGTTTTTCAAGGGGATTTTTTGCTTTACGAAAACAGACCGGCACAAGACGCCTTGCAACAACAACTTCAAAAAACGCCTTTAAAAAAAGTAGTTTTCAAAGGAAAACAAATTCAAAACTGGGATTCTTCTCTTCTTGTCATTCTGTATGATTTAATCGACAAGGCTAAAAAAAGAAATATCCCCACGCAAACAGCCGATCTGCCGAAAGGCGTTCAAAATCTTCTTCATCTTGCTTTTTCCGTCAAACACCGTCCGCCCGAAATCAAGCAAAACAAAGAAAGCTTTTTGGAAAAGTTGGGAGAGCGCACCTTAAACAACTTTCTTTCTTTCAAAAAAGGCGTCGTTTTTACAAAAGACATGCTGCAATCCGTAGGGCATTTTTTGACTTCTTCCGCCGTTATGCGTCCCGTTGATTTTTTATTTGCTTTGCAGGATTGCGGTTATCAAGCGTTGCCGATTGTGGCGGTTATCAGTTTTATGGTCGGACTGATTTTCGGATTTGTCGGATCCATGCAGTTGAAATTATTCGGCGCTCAAATTTATGTTGCCTCCCTTGTGGCGATTTCCATGGTGCGCGTCATGGGCGCCATGATGACCGGTATTATTATGGCCGGACGAACGGGCGCGGCGTTTGCCGCCACCATCGGCACCATGAAAGTCAACGAAGAAACGGACGCCCTTCAAACAATGGGGCTGCCCGTGACAGACTTTTTGTTATTGCCGAAAATATTGGCGCTGATGCTGACAATGCCTTTTTTAACCGTTTTTTCGGACTTGTTCGGCATTTTAGGCGGCAGCGTCGTCGGCATTTTTCTTTTGGATTTGTCCCCGATAGAATATTGGAACTATTCCATTAACGCTTTGAATTTAAAAAACTTTTTTATCGGCGTGCTGCATGGGTTTGTTTTCGGAATCGTTATTGCCTTATGCGGTTGTTATTACGGCATTTATTGCGGCAAAGACGCGGACGGCGTCGGCAAAGCCACGACCAACGCCGTTGTCGCCTCCATTGTGTGGATTATTATCTGCACGGCTATTATCACCGTTTTTTGCGAGGTGCTGGACGTATGAAACAGATGAATAGGAAAACTCAACCGCTTCAAACCCCTCTTTTTTTAAAAAAGGAAAAGAAAAATAAAAAAGAAAAGCAAGAATCCTTTGCGCTTTTCGT
>CAVDQP010000096.1:2189-4395 GCA_963611245.1 Holdemanella biformis | reverse complement strand
CCGTCTTTTTTTCGATGATTGAAAGAATCGCTTTAAAAAGATTTATAAAGATAATTTTAAAGAGCTTCCAATTCGTCTTTTTCTTTTTTCTCGGCGGCCTTTTCCTCAAAACGTCTTTTTCGGATATCTTCTTCCGTCAAAGGAACGGGCTCTTTCACCAAAGCCAGCTTTAAAACCTCGTCCGCCATACTGACGGGAACAATTTCCAAACCGTCTTTGACATTTTGCGGAATATCGTCCAAATCTTTTATATTTTCCTTTGGAATTAAAACCGTTTTTAATCCGCCTCGCAAAGCCGCCAACAACTTTTCTTTCAATCCGCCGATAGGCAACACGCGCCCTCTTAACGTAATTTCGCCGGTCATAGCAATATCTTTCCGCACGGCAATCCCCGTCAAAGCCGACACCAACGCCGTAAACATACCTATTCCGGCCGACGGACCATCTTTCGGCGTTGCGCCTTCCGGCACATGAACATGCATATCGTTTTTGTCAAACACAATCGGATCAATTCCGAAATGCAAACTTCTGGAACGAATATAGGAACGGGCCGCTTCAATGGATTCTTTCATCACATCGCCCAACTGTCCGGTCACGGTCACATGCCCTTTGCCGGACATGGTCACCGCCTCTATGGACAAAATCTCTCCGCCGACTTCCGTCCAAGCCAGCCCCGTCACCACACCTATTTGATCGGATTGTTCCGCCACACCGAAGTCATACCGAGGAGTTCCGGCGTATTTTTTCAAATTTTCCCGAGTGATTTTAACCTTTGGCTTTTTATCAATCAAGATTTCTTTTGTGGCTTTACGCGCTAAATTCGCGATTTCCCGCTCCAGATTACGAACTCCGGCCTCTCTTGTATACCGGCGGATAAGCTCCTGTATCGCCTCCCGAGAAACGGAAAATTCGCTTTCTTTCAACCCTGTTGCCTCCATTTGTTTTTTCACCAAATGACGCAAGGCGATTTCAATCTTTTCATCTTCCGTATACCCGGGCACATGGATAATTTCCATTCGGTCCATCAACGGCCGCGGCATCTGCAAAGTATTCGCCGTTGTCACGAACATCACGTTGGACAGATCATAATCCACCTCCAGATAATGATCGTTAAACGAGCTGTTTTGTTCGGGATCCAACACCTCCAGCAAAGCGGACGACGGATCGCCGCGCCAATCTTGCCCCACTTTGTCAATCTCGTCTAACAAAAACAACGGATTGACGGTTTTGGCCTTTTTCATATTTTGAATAATCTTGCCGGGCATAGCGCCGATATACGTCCGACGATGCCCTCGGATTTCCGCCTCGTCCCGCATACCGCCCAACGACGCGCGAACAAAATTGCGTCCGGTCGCTTTGGCAATCGATTGTCCCAAGGAAGTTTTTCCGACCCCGGGAGGGCCGACAAGGCACAAAATAGGACTTTTTAACTTATCCGTCTTTTTTTGCACAGCCAGATATTCGATAATTCTTTCTTTGACTTTTTCCAATCCGTAATGATCGTCGTCTAAGATTTTTTGCGCCTTTTCCAAATCGGGTTCCAATTTAGACTTTTGTTTCCAAGGAATGGAAATCAGCCAATCCAAATAATTGCGCACGACAGACGCTTCCGCCGACATCATGCCCATCATCGACAGTTTTTTCAATTCGGATTTTGCTTTTTCATAAGCTTCTTTGCTCATGCCGGCCTTTTTAATTTTCTTTTCAAGGTCGGACAATTCGCCGCCGTCCTCGCCTTCGCCCAATTCTTTTTGAATAGCCTTCATCTGTTCGTTCAGATAATAATCGCGCTGGCTTTTTTCCATCTGCCGTTTGACGCGACGGCGGATTTTCTTTTCCACCTGCAAAATATCGATTTCGGATTCCATAAAAGAAAACAGCATTTCCAGCCGAGCCGTCAAAGAACGCGTTTCCAAAAGCTGTTGTTTTTGCTCTACTTTCAAAGGCAGCTGCGCCACCATGATATCCAACGCTTTGACAGGATCCTGCATTTGCGTCACCGTCGCCAGCACTTCAGCCGGAATACGGCGATTCAATTTGACATACAATTCAAATTGAGACATCACGGAACGGAACAAAGGCGTTATTTTATCCGCTTGATTTTCCATATCCGACAAAACGGACACGTCCGCTTCAAAAAAGCCGGAATCGTCAAAAATTTCCTTGATTTTAACGCGAGAAATCCCTTCCACCAAAACTTTCACCG
>CAVDQP010000096.1:0-2179 GCA_963611245.1 Holdemanella biformis | reverse complement strand
CGTCGGATTGTCCACTCCGGCGTCTTTTTGCGCCACAAGAAGAACTTGCTTATTTTCCGACATCACCGCGTCCAACGCCTGAACGGACTTTTCACGACCGACAAACAAAGGCAAAATCGTTGACGGATAAACCACAATATCTCTTAAAGGCAGAATAGGTATTCTCACCTGTTTTTTTTCTTCCACTTTTTTTCTCCTCAGAACAAGCGCTTTTAAAACAGAGATAGGTTATTTTTCTAAAAATTTCAAGAGAGGAAACGGAAAATTTAAACAGCCTTATCCTTTTTTTTAGATTTGGCATAAATCAGAACGGGAGGAATTTTTCCCTCCACAACTTTTTCATTGATAACAACTTCTTTCACTCCGTCCAAAGAAGGCAAGTCATACATCACGTCCAACAGCATATTTTCCAAAATAGAACGCAACCCTCTTGCGCCGGTGTGACGTTCTATCGCCTTTTTGGCAATTGCCTGATACGCTTCCTGCGTAAAAGTCAGCAAGACATCTTCCATTTCAAACAAATACTGATATTGTTTGACTAAAGCGTTTTTCGGTTTTGTTAAAATGTCAATCAACGCCTTTTCATCTAAATCATTCAAAGTCGCGATAACCGGCAACCGGCCGACAAATTCCGGTATCAACCCGAATTTCAATAAATCGTCCGGCTCCAGTTGAGCGAAAAGCTCACCCGCTTTTTTATCGTCGTTTTTACCGACAGACGCGCCAAAACCGATGGAAGACTTGTCCATTCTTTGCGCTATCAGTTTATCCAATCCGGAAAAAGCGCCACCGCAAATAAACAAAATATTGGAAGTATCCAGCTGAATAAATTCCTGCTGCGGGTGCTTGCGCCCGCCCTGTGGCGGAACGGAAGCGACCGTCCCTTCTATAATTTTCAACAAAGCCTGTTGCACACCTTCACCGGACACGTCCCGCGTAATGGAGGCACTGTCCGATTTTCTGGAAATTTTATCAATTTCATCAATGTAAATAATGCCGCGGCGTGCCTTGTCCACTTGATAATCGGCCGCCTGAAGCAATTTTACCAGAATGTTTTCAACATCTTCGCCGACATAGCCGGCCTCCGTCAAAGTCGTCGCGTCGGCCATAGCAAACGGCACGTCCAGAATCTTCGCCAAAGTTCTGGCCAATAAAGTTTTTCCCGTTCCCGTCGGCCCGATAAGAAGAATATTTGATTTGTTGATTTCCACCTCTTTGGCGTTATCGCAAGCGTTCAACCGTTTGTAATGATTATACACCGCCACGGAAAGAACCTTTTTTGCCTTTTCCTGACCAATGATATATTCGTCTAAAATCTTTTTAATTTCATGAGGAGAAGTCAAAACGCCTTTTGCGCCGTCCAAAGGCGCCAACTCCGGATTTTCCTTGAGAATTTCGGAACACAAGTCGATGCATTCGTCGCAGATAAACACGCGTTTTTCTTCGCCGTTGCTGTTTTTATAAGCTTTGCCGGCAATCAGCTTGCGCACCTCGTTCTGCGTTTTACCGCAAAAAGAACAAACAAGCGTTTCATCTTGTATCCGTGTGTCGTCCCGCGCCATTTTCACCCTCTTTTATTGATACGAACCTTTGCCGATTTGATATTTTCCGTTTAAGCTCTTTTTTCAATAACTTCATCAATCAAGCCGAAAGCTTTTGCCTCCTCGGCCGTCATAAAGTTGTCCCGTTCCATCGCCTGTTCGATTTCTTCCAACGTTTTTCCCGTCCTGTCCGCGTATATTTTATTCAAACGAGCGCGCAAGTCAAGGATTTCCTTTGCATGAATGGCGATATCCGACGCCTGTCCCTGAAAACCGCCCGACGGTTGATGAATCATCACGCGCGCGTTCGGCAAAGCCATTCTGTGTCCTTTTTCACCGCAACACAAAAGCAAAGAGCCCATAGACGCCGCTTGTCCCATACACACCGTATACACAGGACATTTAATATAGTTCATCGTATCCAAAATCGCCAGACCGGAAGAAACCACGCCCCCGGGCGAATTGATATAAAAGAAAATTTCCTTTTTCGGATTTTCCGATTCCAAAAATAAAAGTTGAGCGCAAATCAAGCTGGAAACATTATCTTCCACCTGACCGGTTAAAAAAACAATCCTCTCTTTTAAAAGGCGGGAATAAATATCAAAAGCTCTTTCCCCTCTGCCGGTTTGTTCCACAAC
>CAVDQP010000095.1:3386-4491 GCA_963611245.1 Holdemanella biformis | reverse complement strand
GTTCTTTATTATATCGACACGCAAACAACAAAAGAGCTTCAGGAAAAATTTCCTCTTTATGCCGATAAATTCCCCGTTTGGGCCGAACAGGCCGTCGGGATTTTGCAATTTATCGTTTGGACGGCTTTGGCGCAAGAAAATATCGGAGCTTCTTTGCAGCATTACAATCCTTTAATTGATGAACAAGTCGCCGAAACTTTCCAAATTCCGAAAAATTGGAAATTGACGGCGCAAATGCCCTTCGGCGATATTTTGCAACCTGCCGGAGAAAAAACTTTTCTTTCTTTGCAAGACAGAATAAAAGTATTTAAATAAAAAAAGTTTTTGAAAGGTTCCGCGCTTTGCGCTTTGCAACCAAATTTTATGAAAGAAAAAACAAGAAAGGTTTATCAAATGGGTGACATTCAAAACACAGAAAAACAAGAAAAACAATCTCAAAAAAATACAACAGAAAGTCAGGATAAAGCTTTGCTTTTAAAGCAAAGATCCACTCCGAAAAAAGTGGCTCGGATTTTCGCGCTTTTATGGATTGTCGGCGTTATTTGTCCGGCAATGTATCTGTTGATATCTTCTTCGGGCCAGATCAAAGAATTTATTGTGGTGAAAGCGGTGGCGGAAGTTAATGCCGCTTTGACTAATCAATACAGTCAATTCACGGATTCTTTGTTATCGGAAATTCGGTTGGACGGGATTGCCGATAACATTAAAATTCCGGAGTTGAAAACGGACGCTTTGCAAAAAAATATTCAGCAGATACAAGCGGCTTCCGCTTTTTTGAACAAGACAAAACTTGTCAAAACAAATCAGCTGGACAACACGGTGAAAGATATTGAAGGAAAAATCAATCAATTAAATCTTCAAATAAAACAAATGGCTCAGGAAGTCCAAAAAACGGCTCAAAAACAACTGCAATCGGAATTGAAAAAGCAAATTTCCGCCTTTGCGGACAGACAAGTTCAAAAACAATTGGGTTTAAGTCAAAAGGCTTACGCTTTTTTGACAAAAGGCACTTTCGGTCTGTTCAAAACGGAAGGGAAAAAAGCCACCGCCGTTATTTATGCGGAATTGGTTCAAAACAAATCCGGCTTTTTATCCGCTTCTTTAA
>CAVDQP010000095.1:1929-3376 GCA_963611245.1 Holdemanella biformis | reverse complement strand
TTTGCTGATTCCTGTCGTGCTGGTTTTCTGGGTGGCCGGAAAATTGTCGGCGACTTTTGCGGAATGCCCTTACTGTAAAAAGGTGTTTTTATCTAAACAAGGGAAACTTTCCTTTTTTAAAGTTTTAAAAGGGTAATGTAAAGGCCTTCTCAGGTCAAGATTCGGCTCGTTCAAAAATGTTTTCGGCTTTTTAAGGCAGGTTTTTTTACAAATACACACTGTAAATAAAGCCTGCCAACAAAACCATCATGGCACAGGCGCCGATGAAAAGAGGCAGCTTTTTGGCGCGAGTTTGTTTTCTTAAAATGAAACAGGCGGCGAAAATACCTAAATAACTGATTAAATAAGCGACGCTGGATAAATTCACGATATCGTCAAAGCCGAATAAAACCGTTACAAGAGTCAGTAATAAAACGGTCAGCCCGTTGCCGAAAGTGCCCTGTCCCATCATTTTCTTTTTGTAAAATGACGGAAGAATCCCTTGTTCCGCCAAAGATTTTGTAATTCTGAACACGGCAAAAAAACTGGCGCTGATTCCTGTGACAAAAGCCATAACCGCCGCCAGATAAATTAAAAAAGAACCGGCGTTACCTAAAAGCTTTTGCGCAACGACGGCAACAGCGACATTGACATCTTTTTCAAACATAGATGCCGAAATGTAATTTAAAATAACAAAGGCTAATCCGATATAAAGAGCCATGACAATAAAAATTGTTAAAAACATGGCTCGGCGGATAGTATGTTGCGGATCTTTCACATAAGCCGTCGCATTGGTGATAACACCGAATCCCGCGAAAGCAAAAAAAGTCAAACCGACGCTTCGGAAAAAAGAATCGGCGGAAGGATTTGCCTCAAAAGCCGGTGTATAGGCGCGAAACTGCACCAGTCCCGCCACAATCAATAAAGTCAAAATGCCGATTTTAAAAGCGACTAAGAAAGCTTCCATATTGCCGACTTGTTTGGCTTTCATCATATTTAAAAAGCCTAAAAGAATAATTAAACCAGCTGCCCACGCGTTCACCGGTAACCACGAAATGTCCGGCAATAAACTGGTCATATAAAAACCGAAAGATTTTGCCATAGTTCCGGCGGAAATCAAAGTCGTAAAAACATAAATCAAGGACAAAGAACCGGCTGTCCATTTTGATTGAAAGGCGTGGTGAAAATAATCCGTGATGCCTCCCATATTCGGAAAAGCGCCGGCCAGTCGGACATAAGCATAGCCGCAAAACAACGCGATGAGTCCGGAAATAAAAAAAGATAAATATGTCCAGCTGCCCGTTTCTTGTAACACTTGGCCCAACAAAGCGAAAATGCCGGCGCCGACAATGGAACCGATTCCCAAAGAAACAACCTGTCCCAATCCCATTTGAAACTGTCTTGTGCGAATTATTTTCATTTTCTTTTCCTTTTTTCTTTTCTTGCAAAAAATTTTCTTTATTTTTCA
>CAVDQP010000095.1:0-1919 GCA_963611245.1 Holdemanella biformis | reverse complement strand
TAAAAGGCTTGTGTTTTTTTTGAAATCCGCTTAAACTTTTTTTAGAGACAATAAAGGGTAAGAAAAAAATGTCCAAGCTGACTTTGATATGTTGTTCGGATATTAACGAAACAAAAGCGCTGGTTGAAAAAGGGTATTGCCCTTTGGAATGTTCTTTTGGCGGAGAATCCGTTGTGGACGAACTTCAAATGGATCATCATGGCAAAATGTCTCATTTGGAATCCGTCGCTATTCGCGCTTATCGGGATTATTACGGGAAACGAGCGGATAATCCTTTTTTTGTTATTACGCATATTGACGCCGACTGTATTTTTGCGGCTGCCGCTTTGGCCGGAATGTTGCCTCATCCGAATTCGAAAAGTGCCTTTAAGGAAGATTTGACGCCATTGGCCGAAACCATTGCCGCGTTGGATACAAATCCTGTCGGGTTAGATGTGCTGTCCATGCCTTACGGCAATTATCTTGTCGCGTTTAATTCTTTGTTTTGTTCCGGTAAAGGGAATGATATGTTGGCTTTTGCCGCGGTTTACGGGTTGCGTTCTCTTTTGACGAATCCTTCGGCGCAAAAATATGTTTTGAATGCTCAAAAATCGGAAGAAGAAAATCAACGTCAGGCGATGGAGGATTTAAAAGAACGCAGCCAAAAGATAAAAAATGTCTTGCTTGTTCAAAAAACGTGCCTGTTCGGCTTTCCTCAGTGGTATCAACGGCAAGAAGATAAAGCCAACGCCGATGAAATTGAAGGGTGGCAAAATCCCGTTGTGGCGTCTTTGAATACCGATAGAGACAGTCTTTCTTTCGGTTGTCCGAATATTCAAGTGGCTGAAAAATTATTCGGCAAAGGCGGCTTGCAGAATGTTTTTCAAAAAATGAACGAAAAATATCAATGCCCACCGGAAGACGGTTTCGGTGGCAGAGAAACTATCGGCGGCTCTCCGCGCGGGAAAAAAATGAAGTATGAAGACTTGCTTGTTTGCGCCGATGTTATCAATGATTATTTGGAACAGACGCAATCTAATCAAAAAGTGCAAAGCGCCGGTTTGTCCGATGCTCAACTGTCGGCGATTTGCGTGCGTGAAAATGAAAGAGGGTAATTTCTTTGATTTTTTTCAAAAAAGCGTTTAAAGATAAAAAAAACGGTCCAAAGTGACCGTTTTTATTTTGGTGGAGGTAAGCGGGATCGAACCGCTGACCTTTTGAATGCCATTCAAACGCTCTCCCAACTGAGCTATACCCCCGACATTTTCAAAAGATATACAAAATATACACATTTGAAAAATCTTTGCAAGCTTTTTTTCAACTTTTTTTCATTCTTTTTTATCGGGTGTTTTTGGCTTGTTTATCGAACGCCCGTAAAAAAGCTCCTCATAAATTCGGGAAGGTTTCATAATTTCTTCATTCGCCTGTTCAAGTGAAATGCCTTTTTCTAAAAAGGTTTTTTCTTTTGAAAATAAAGAAGTTCCCAACGCCAATCGGCCGCCGTTTATACGGGCGCCTAAGCTTTCCAAAATCGTCGGATACATATCAAAAGACGTAAAAAGACGGCCTGTTTCCTTGAAATTATGTGTGTGGTGGTAAGAATTGATAAAAACATTCAGCTGCCGTCTGTCCTTTATTTCTTCAAGCAAAGGATTCATTCCCAAATGGTCGCCCAAAACAACGACGACGGTGTCTTTGTAAAACGATTGTTCCGAAAGCCATTGTAAAAAAGAAGACGCTTGCGCATCAGCGCAACTGATGACATTTTCATATTCTTTTTCAAACCGGCGGGAACAAACCGTTTCTTCAAAATACCCGTCCACTTTATGAGAATCTACGGTCAACATCATAAAAGCAAAAGGTTGATTTTCTTTTGACAAAGAAAGAAGCTCTTCTTTTGCAAAATTGTAAATCTTTTTATCTTCTATACCCCAATAGAC
>CAVDQP010000094.1:0-4532 GCA_963611245.1 Holdemanella biformis | reverse complement strand
GCCAAGGTTCCGTCATTGAACAAGCCGATAAAAAAACAACCACTGCGCCTATGAATAATTTATTTACGTATTTCATCACACCACCCTTAATTTTTTATTTTTTTCAAGTTTGGCTCATTTGAAATAAAATTTCAAGAAAAAACTCCCTCGAATCGGAAAAGAGCCGACGAAGGCGTTTGATTTTTTCCTACCCTCGCAAAACTTTAGAGAATCTGTCCAAAACGGCATTCACCATATTGATTTCCGCCCCGTCGAAAAAACAGCGCGTAATATCCGTGTATTCATTGATAATCACGGGAGCGTCCAAATCCGGTTGAACGTAAAATTCCGCCATACCGGCGCGCAAAATGCATTGCAACAAAGTTTCCAATCTGTCTTTGTTCCATTCATCGGTTAAAGAGGCGTGAATAGCTTTGTCCAAATCTTCTTTTTTTTCACAAGCCGTCTGCACGATTTTTGCAAAAAGAGCCTCGTCTTTTTCCTTCATCGGAATAAATGTTTCCCGTCCGTTTTCGTCTTCTTTTAAAAGCTCGCACCCTATTTTTTGCGTCAAAAAAGTCGGAATCAAAGTATCTGCCGGCTCGTTGGTAAATTCACGCATATACAGACATTGGACGGCATTCAGCCGAGCATTTGTAAATTTTTGTGTTTTAAATGTCATTTTTCAAAACCTTCCGTTTTTTATTTTCCTTTTGAAGCGGTGTGTCCGTCCCTTTAGCAAAAGTCGGCGTTCGTTCTTTGTCAGACGAAGAAAAAACTCTTTCGGATTGTTTTTTCATCGCATCGGATTCAAAATTCAACTCCGGCTCCGGATTTTCATTTTCCGGAGGCTTTGTCCATTCGACAATAGGATCCAAAAAAGTTTTAAAATCCTTTGTCTGTTCGAAATTTTGGTAAACAGACGCATAACGAATATAAGCAACCTTATCCAAAGTCAAGAGAATTTCCATAACTTTATCTCCGATATCGGACGACGGGATATCCGTTTCTCCGGAAATTTCCAACTGTCTTTGAATGCCGGTGACAATTTTTTCAATTCTGTCCTGTTCCACCGGTCTTTTACGCAACGCCAAAGAAATAGAACGCGTCAGTTTATCTCTGTCAAACAGTTCCTGACTGCCGTCTTTTTTCAAAACCGTTATTTCGCGCAATTGCACTCGTTCCAAGGTTGTAAAACGAGAACCGCATTCGGGACAAAAACGGCGACGACGAACAGCCGTTCCGTCTTCGCTGTTTCGCGAATCCTTAACCTGCGTTTCATCAAACCCGCAAAAAGGACACTTCATTTTTTCTCCTTTTTTTCATTTTTTTGCCCCTTTAATCTCCTTGACCCGATAACAGTTCAAAAACTTTATCCCTTGTTTTTATCCCTTGCCTTTATCACGGATAAATCGGAAAGCGGCGGCACAAAGAAATTGCCTTTTGTCGCACAATCTCTTCAACAACGGAGGCCGTTTCATCGCCCGATTGCAATCCTTCAATGATATCGCAAATCATCTGCCCCACCGCTTCAAATTCGCACAAACCGAATCCTCTTGTCGTCATTGCCGGCGTTCCCAACCGAATACCGGAAGTCACCGTCGGTTTTAACGGATCAAAAGGAATAGCGTTTTTATTGCACGTAATATGTGCACGTTGCAAACTGTCCGATACTTGTTTTCCCGTCAACCCCGTTGAACGCAAATCCACCAATATCAGATGACTGTCCGTTCCTTTCGACACCAGATCAATACCTTTTTTTTGCAAAGTATCCGCCAAAACTTTGGCATTTTCCACAATCTGACGGGCGTAAAGTTTGAACGAAGGCGTCAACGCTTCACCGAACGCCACCGCCTTCGCCGCGATAACATGCATCAAAGGACCGCCTTGCACCCCCGGGAAAACGGCTGAATTTATTTTTTTAGCCAGCTCTTCGTTATTTGTTAAAATCATACCGCCCCGCGGGCCGCGTAGCGTTTTGTGTGTCGTCGTCGTCACGATATCGGCAAAAGGAAAAGGAGAAGGATAAACGCCGCCGGCCACCAAACCTGCGAAATGAGCCATATCCACCATTAAAAGCGCGCCTGTTTTTTTGGCTATCCGAGAAAACCTTTCAAAATCAATCACCCGAGGATACGCCGACCCGCCGGCGATAATCAGCTTCGGTTGATGTTCCAAAGCCAACTTTTCCACGGCGTCGTAATCTATCGTTTGTGTTTTTTCATCAACATCGTAAGCCACGCAATTAAAGAATTTTCCGGACAAAGATACTTTTGCGCCATGCGTCAAATGACCGCCGGAAGACAAGCTCATTCCCATCAAAGTATCTCCGGCGTGCAAAAAAGCCAGATACACCGCCTGATTTGCCTGCGATCCGGAATGAGGCTGCACATTAGCGAACCGACAACCGAACAAAGCGCACGCCCGTTCAATCGCCAACTTTTCCACTTCGTCCACACATTCGCATCCATGATAATATCTTTTATCGGGATATCCTTCGGCGTATTTGTTTGTCAACACCGAACCTTGCGCCTGCAAAACGGCTTGCGACACAATATTTTCAGAAGCGATAAGCTCGATACAGTCCTGTTGACGAGACAATTCTTCCCCAATAATCCGATCGACGGCGGGATCCGATTGTTCCAAAGAACGGGTAAAGTATCCTTCCGGCACCTGATACAAATGACAAGAACAAGCCACGAAAACCTCCTAAAACACTTTTTTATTTTTGACTTTTTTAATCCGAAACAGACATTTTTTTCAAGCTTTTTTCAAGCTTTTTTTTCCCTAAAGCATCTTTTGCAATTTTTCAACGCGCCGTTCATGGCGACCGCCTTCAAAAGCGGTTGTCAAGAAAATATCCAGACATTCCTTTGCCACTTCGACACCGGTGCTTCTGCCGCCCAACACCAACACATTTGCGTCATTATGCTGTCTGGCCAGACGCGCGGTATAAGAATCGTGCACCAACGCTCCTCGGATAAACGGATACCGATTGACGGCGATGCTCATACCGATTCCCGTTCCGCACAAAAGAACCCCTTTTTCCGCCTCGGCGTTTTGAATAGCCAAAGCCAAAACCTTTGCCATATCGGGATAATCAACCGATTCTGAAGAAAAAACGCCTTTGTCAATCACTTCATAACCTTCCGACGCCATCTTTTCCACCAAAACCCGTTTCATTTCAAATCCGCCGTGATCCGACGCGATGACAATTCTTTTATCTTGCATTTTGGACAAACTCCCTTTACAAATATTCTTTAAAAGAAGGTATGAAAAATATGGAAAAAATACAAGATAATAATGCTTTATGTTTCAAAAAAATGCTGAAAGCCGGCACGCCGGTTTTAGGAATTGACTATGGCGAAGTGCGCATCGGCGTTGCGATCAGCGACATTCGTCTTGTGATTGCCTCGCCTTGGAAAACCGTTGCTTATTTAAAGGATTTTGACCCCCTTATCAAGGAAGTTTTCCCCAGCGGCGCCGTCATCGGATTACCGAAGCAAATGGACGGCACGGAAGGCGAAAGAGCCAAAGCCGCCCGCCTGTTCGGCAAATCTTTTGAAGAAAAATACAATCTGCCTGTTTTTTTCTGGGACGAAAGGCTTTCTTCCAAAGGAGTTCAACGGGACATGATTGACATTTTTAACTTATCTCGAAAAAAAAGAAAAAAAATCATTGATAAAAGCGCGGCATCTTATATTCTACAAGGAGCGCTGGATTATTTGAACCGCTTATAAAAAACGGATTATAAAAAAACAAAAGCGAGAAGGTTCGACACCGATTGAACAGCAGACGATAAGGAAAAATCTTATGAGGGTATTACTGATTTGTAACAATTCTTTAAGCAAAGAGCAAAGTCTTCTTTTGCCGCAGATTATCCAACGGCTGAGCTTGCTTGGACACGACATTTCTCTTTCTTTAACTTCCGGCGGGCAAGAGATGAAGGAAATTCTCAAAAAACTGTCCCCGACGAAAGCGACTTTAGTGGCCGCGTGCGGTGATGACGAAAACCTGAACGAAGCTTTAAACGGTCTGATGTTTAATCCGCAAAAGGATAAATTTTCCCTTGCTTTATTTCCGACGCAAGGGGAAAGTTTTTTTGCAAAAGAATTCGGTATCACGGACATAGACACCGCTTTACAGGCCGTCGAAGGGAAAAAAGCGCGCCTGTTTTATCCCGTCAAAGTCATTTCTCCGTTTGAAACGCATTATTTCGGTCGTTTTTTAACGGTCGGCCTTTCCGGTTGGATTCATTACATGATTCAAAAAGACATCGACAAAAAAAAATACCTGTCTTATTTGTTTTTCCGTCTTTTCAAAAATCCGCCCAGCTTTGATGTTTTACTGAAAGACGAAACTTTTTCCGCGCGCATGGTCATTGTGGAAAAAGCAAAGCAAAGCTTTGTGCCGGACGAATTTTTGCCTCCCATCTCCGAAGAATCGCAAAATTTAACTCTGCCTTTAAAAGACAACAAAACTCTTTCCGACAAAAAAGAAGAGTTATCCGTTTTTGTGTATGAGAAAGAAGGTTTTTTCAAAACGTATTGGAC
>CAVDQP010000093.1:0-4569 GCA_963611245.1 Holdemanella biformis | reverse complement strand
AATTATGGCCGCGAACTTTACCGTCTTTTTCAAAAGAAACAACAGTGACGCTTTGCGTTATATGCGCTTCATTCGACCATAAATCCATATATTTGAGAATTTCTTTTGAAGAGGAAATATCGACAACAACAGAATCAAACCCCATTTTCGGCAACGCCTTTAAAACAAGGCTTAAATCCTCGTTTTTAACGGATAAAGGTAAAAACAGATTGTTCGGATTGTATTTTTGTATCCAGTAATTAAAAGAATTGACCCATTTTTTTTCCAAGAGGGGATATCCTATCATCACTGCTTTTGCCATTTTTATATCCTTTTTTTACTTTTTATTTATTCTTATCTCTTATAAATTTTCTTTTAAAAAGATTTTTAATTCCTCTAAGGGAAGTCCTTGAATCGATTCTTCATTCCCGTCCAAAATAGTCACAAAATCATACTCTTTATTTTCAATTTCATGCGCACCGAGACAGCCTATAACCTCTTTACCTCTTTTTTCAATATATTCTTGAAGCTCTTCTTCTTTAAGATATCTCATTTTTAAAGAATCCTCAACAACTTGTTGAAAAAAAGGCTTTCCATCTAAAAAAACGACCGCCGCCGTCATCAGATTATATTTCTTTCCCATTAAAAAACGCAAAGAAGCTTCCACCTCTTTTAAATTTAACGGCTTATTTAAAAGAATTCCGCCACAATCCAAAATCTGATCCGCCGCTAAAACAAAAAAATCAGGATACTTTTGGCTGACAGCCAACGCTTTTTCACAAGCTATTTTCAAAACCATTTCCTGTGACGGTTTATTATGAAAGCTTTTTTTAATCTTTGTTTCGTCCGTATCGGAAGGCTTTAATAAAACTTCAATGCCGTTTCTTTGCAATAAAGCTTTACGCCACTTGCTGGACGACGCTAAAATAACCTGTGGATTGTGTGGATAAGTCCGCGCTTTTTCTTTTTTTAAAAAAATTGTTCCCATTGTGCTTTTTTTATCCCTTCCTTTTTTAAAATTCTTTTTGTGGATAATAACAAATATTCAAAGAGTTGATAAGTTTTATTTTCGGCGGAAGGCTTTCTTTTGAATATAAAACAACCTTGTGCATAAATTGATAATAAAAAGTTATCCACAAAATGCACCGGCTATACAATAATTACCGATTCTTTTTAAATTTAAATTGAAGAGAAAAGGGAATGTGCATAAATTTATTGACAGCTCAACAAAAAACAATTAAATATATCTTATCACAAACAAAGGCGCCTAGTCACTTTTTTAAAAGATAAGTTTTCAGCCTATTTTCCCTATATAAGGACGACTCCCATGCATTTAAAAGAACTCAAAAAGAAATCTCCGACGGAATTGTTTGCCTATGCGGAAGAATTAAATGTAGAAAATGCCTCTTCTTACAGAACGCAGGATTTATTGTTTGCCATTTTAAAAAAGCTGGCGGAACAAGATGTTTGTCTTTACGGAGAAGGCGTTTTGGAAGTTTTACAGGACGGATTCGGATTTTTGCGTTCGGCTTCTTCAAATTATTTGGCCGGACCGGACGATATTTATGTTTCTCCCAATCAGATAAAACATTACGGTTTGAGAACCGGCGACACCGTGGAAGGGGAAATCCGCGCGCCTAAGGACGGAGAACGTTATTTTTCTTTAACAAAAGCCAATCAGGTTAATTTTGAAGATCCGGAAAAACTGAAATACAGAATAAATTTTGATAACTTAACGCCTCTTTTTCCTTCCGAACGATTCAAAATGGAAATGGAAAACGCGCAAGGAACAAACGGAAAAGATTATACGTCCCGCATTATTGATTTAATCTGTCCGCAAGGGAAAGGACAAAGAAGCTTGATTGTCGCGCCGCCTCGAACCGGCAAAACCGTTATGTTGCAAAATATCGCTCATGCGATTACCACCAATCATCCGGAAGTTTATTTGATTATGCTTTTGATTGACGAACGACCGGAAGAAGTGACGGATATGATTCGTTCCGTGAAAGGAGAGGTGATCAGCTCTACTTTTGACGAACCGGCAACGCGTCATGTTCAAGTGGCTGAAATGGTGTTGGAAAAAGCAAAAAGGTTGGTGGAATATAAAAAAGATGTTGTGATTTTGCTGGATTCCATTACTCGATTGGCCAGAGCTTATAATACGGTTATTCCCAGTTCCGGAAAGGTGTTGACCGGTGGCGTGGATGCCAACGCTTTGCAAAAACCTAAAAGATTTTTCGGCGCCGCCAGAAATATAGAAGAGGGCGGTTCTTTGACCATTTTCGGAACGGCTTTGATAGATACGGGTTCCCGAATGGACGAAGTTATTTTTGAAGAATTTAAAGGAACCGGAAATTCGGAAATTATCTTGGATAGAAAAGTTTCTGATAAAAGAATTTTCCCCGCGATTGACATTACAAAATCCGGAACAAGAAAAGAAGAACTTTTGGTGGATAGAAATATTCTGTCGAAAATGTGGTTGCTCCGCCGTGTTTTAATGCCGATGGGCGTGACGGATTCCATGGAATTTTTAATTGATAAACTGCGCCAGTCAAAAAATAATGAAGACTTTTTCGAAGCAATGAACAGCTAAAAACGGACTTTGTTCCGAAAAAATTTTCTTTTTTAGAATAAAAATCAACAGACTGACAAATATTTTTGTTTTTCGTAAAAAAAATGAAAATAGGTAAGGGCTTTTGGCTTTTTTTTTTTTAAAAGATGAAGACGGTTGTGGATAAAATACCCCTTGACTTTTTTTAAAAAGAGAGTATATATAAGATACCTTTTGATGGGGAATAGTTTAAAGGTAGAACAACGGACTCTGACTCCGTATATCTTGGTTCGATTCCAGGTTCCCCAGCCAATTTGAACAGAGGTTAGATTTTTAGGTCTAACCTCTTGTTTTTTAAGAATATTTTGTGGTTCGTGTAAAGCTGTAACACAAAGCATCATTTTTGCAAGCTATACGAACCAGCTTTTACAACTTTCCTTATTTTTCAAGGTATTAAACCAGTTCGAATACAGCCTGACCTCTGGGATATATGATAAGCATTAAAGCACCCATACCAGCCGCCAACTGCCATCATGTAGCCGCCATGGCAACCGGCATATCCAGCACCTACCACCAAGCTGCTATCGCCAATCCCAACTCCATTTAATCAAAGATGCCTCAAATCTGAACAAGGTCTTTACGTGCGAGGAGCTAAAGAGACCTTTGCTTATTTAGTAGATTTTTCACCTAACCTTTGACACCGGCATGTTAAAGGTTGTTATTTGGCAACAGAAATATAAAATTTCCCATGAAAAAACGATTTTACTTTTATCAAAACTCAGACTATTCTCATCAATAGGAGATGAGAAAAAGATATGTCTGATATAAAAGAAGAGTTTCAAAATTGGTTAGTTAATGAAGCAAAACTAAAAGATTCTACATCTAAACAGTTTATTCAAGCTATCAATAAAGTTTGTAAAGATTTTTACAATGGACGCACAAATAGCCATTGGGAAATCCTCACTAAACAGATTGTCTCTCTTTTAATATATTATAATGAGTGCAATAACCGTGAATACTATATCTCAATCGACAATGCAGAAACCTTGCGGAACCATTATACAAATAATGTTCTGCAATATCTCAAGCCGGCTCCTGAACAAGCAAAAAATATATTTCCGCTTGTAGAGCTGAGCGTTATATATCAATCAGAGAAATTTTTTATTTCAGATGCCGCATTAAACCTTATTCCTGAATATATTAACGCTTTTCAGTTTATAATTAAACAGTTTGCCGAAAATAACATAAAAATTGAAGATTTGCCTCAGTTATATGCACTGGCAAAAATGCAAAATGTGATTTCTGGCGATTTGGTTACCTTTTTTGATAAGGTTACCGCGATAATATCGGACAATCCCGAAATATTAACTAAACCCTATATCTATTTACATTTACGGTATAAAGAGAAACCTTCAAGACAAATAGCCAGAGCTTTATTGGCATTTTATAAATTTTTGAATGAAAAATCACTAGTTTCAGCCAGTAAGCAGTCGCCATATCTTGGTTATGATGATCTTAATAATCTGATTATCTGCATAAATAAAATTTATGATGATTTAACAAAGCTTGAAACTATTGCCCAAGTAACCGGCAATACACCTAAAAAAATCACAGTTACTAATGGAAGAGACGGCTTATTTAGTAACGAGGTTGCAGAAGCTCTTGAATGTTCATTAACTGCGCTTCGTAAAATAAAAAAAGCAGGTCTTATACAGCCGATTAATGAAAATGGTCGGCTATTCAAAGAAGAAGACGTTAATAAGTTGCTAGAATCTGCTTTCCATCAAGCGACTTATCCGAATGTTGATTATACACTATCTATTCAAAGAAAAGACACCATTAGAGAGCATCCCGAAATATGGTGCACTCGGGAAAAGGCTGCTCGAATATTAAAACGTAATGTTTCAACGATTAATCATTATAAAAAAGAAAAGGTGTTAACATATATTGAAATGGTGCCTAACTCCGCATTCTTTTATATTCCTGAACTGAAGGTCGTTTCAAAGATCTTAAAATTAAATCCTAGAAGAGGTTTGTAT
>CAVDQP010000092.1:1212-4601 GCA_963611245.1 Holdemanella biformis | reverse complement strand
GATTGGTCGTTTGTTGCAAAACAATCTGCATAATTTTGAAATGTATCAGCTGTTGGACAAAGTCAAGTTGGACAACCCGATTCCTTTAAAAGAAGTGTTGGACAGCGAATATGATCCGGCGTTGGGAAACGGCGGACTGGGACGGTTGGCGGCGTGTTTTATGGATTCGATGGCGACTTTGGGCTTGCCGGGATACGGATACGGTATCAATTACCAATTCGGCCTGTTTCGGCAACAGTTTGAAAACGGTTGGCAAAAAGAAAGCGCCGATTCTTGGCTGGATCGTTCCTCTCCGTGGCAAATTGAACGCGGCGACCGTTCCTGCACCGTTAAAATCAACGGCCGCATAGAATATCAGGAAAAAAACGGACAAAGAGTGCCTGTTTTGGTCGGCGCCGATGAAATTATCGGCATTCCGTATGATATGCCGATTGTCGGTTTCGGCGGTCAAACCGTCAATTATATTCGGCTTTACGCGGCGAAAGCCTCTTCCGACTTGGATTTTGGCATTTTTAATCAAGGCAATTATGTCGAAGCGGTTGAGAAAAAAATAAAAGTAGAAACGATTTCCAAAGTGCTTTATCCTTCCGATTCGTCCGAAACGGGGCGATATTTAAGACTTTTGCAACAATATTTCTTCGTTGCCTGTTCTATCAGCGATATTTTGCGCCGTTTTTTCGAAGATTATCAGGATTTGGAACAACTCCCCGAAAAAGCCGTCATTCAATTGAATGACACGCACCCGACTCTGGCCATCGCGGAATTGATGCGTATTTTAATGGACGAACATGATTTGCCTTTTGACAAAGCATGGGACATCACCACTAAAACTATGGCTTACACCAATCATACTCTTTTACCGGAAGCGTTGGAAAAATGGCCGGTTTCTTTCTTTGAAAAAATTCTGCCGCGGCATTTGATGATTATTTACGAAATCAACGATTGGCTGATGAAACAGGTGCAAACCCGTTATCCCGGGGATTTCGGAAAAATGTCCCGTATGTCTTTGATTGAAGAAGGAATGACCAAAAAAGTCCGTATGGCCAATTTGGCGATTGCCGGCAGTTTTTCCGTCAACGGAGTGGCGGCGTTGCATACAAAGCTGATTGAAACAAAGCTGGTGCCGGACTTTTATCAGATGATGCCCGAAAAATTCAACAATAAAACAAACGGCATCACGCAGCGCCGGTGGCTTTTAGACAGCAACCAACCGCTTTCCAACTTTATTTCTTCCCACATCGGAGACGAATGGATTGTTGATTTAAATCATTTAAGAAAGTTGGAAGCCTTTATCGACGATGAAGATTTTTTACGGCGTTTTTTGCAAATCAAACAACAAAATAAAGAAGAACTTCAAAGCTATATTTTCAAAAAAACGGGCATCACCGTTTGCAACGATTCTATTTTCGATGTTCAAGCCAAACGTATTCATGAATACAAACGCCAGCTTTTAAACGCGTTGGCGATTGTTTACGAATATTTGCAAATTATACAGGACGGCGAAGATCTTATCCACCCCAAAACTTACTTTTTCGCGGGCAAAGCGGCCCCCGGTTATGAAATGGCGAAGTTGATTATCAAATTTATCAATAATGTCGCGCAAACCGTCAATAACGATCCTCGCGTCAAAGACCAGTTAAAGGTTGTCTTTATTCCGGATTATAAAGTATCCGTCGCGGAACAGATATTCCCCGCTTCCGAAATCAGCGAACAAATTTCAACGGCCGGTTTTGAAGCGTCGGGAACGGGCAATATGAAATTTATGTTGAACGGTGCTTTGACCATCGGCACTTTGGACGGCGCCAATATTGAAATCAGAGAAGAAGTCGGCGGCGACAATTTTTACCTGTTCGGATTAAACGCCGAAGAAGTCGCAAAGCAACAAAAAGAAGGATCTCATAAACCTTGGGATTATTACAACGCCGATTTGAGAGTGAAAAGAGTGATGGACACCATCGCTTCTAATTTCTTCTGTCCGGACGAACCGGGGATTTTTCAACCGATTTTCCAAGACATTATGTTTAACGATTATTATATGTTGTTGGCAGACTTTGCCTCTTACATTGAAATCAAGCGCCAAGCCAGCAAAAATTACAAAGACAGACTCGGCTGGGCGAAAAAATCTTTGTTAAACGTCGCCCGATCCGGAAAATTTTCTTCGGACAGAACAATCACCGAATACGCGCGGGATATTTGGCATGTTTCTTCCACTTTGGACGACGAAAACTAAAAAAATATAAACATAGACTTCCCGATAAAGGAATTAAGGATAGGAATAAGGATAGAATTAAAGTGAACGATACTTACGTTTTTACAAGCGAATCCGTCGCAAAAGGTCATCCGGACAAAGTTTGCGACATTATTTCGGATACTCTGCTGGATACTTTTTTGCAAAAAGATCCTTTCAGTCGGTGCGCCATAGAAACCATGGTCGGCGAAAATCAGGTTGTTTTGTCGGGGGAAATTTCCTGCAAAGGGGCAATTTCAAAAGAGCAAATCAATCATATTGTTCGCGAAGCCATCAAAAACATCGGCTATGAACAGGAAGGTTTCCATTGGCGGACGGTTGCCATTTTGAACCTTTTACACCAACAATCGGAAGATATCGCGTTGGGCGTGAACATCGGCGGCGCCGGCGATCAAGGCATGATGTTCGGATACGCGACAAATGAACTGGAATTGATAAAACAAACAAACGCTTTGAACGCCTCTTTGTCGGACAGCGAAAAAGGGCTTCTTTGCAAAATGCCGGCGGCGTTGTTTTTTGCGCACCGCATAGAAGAAGAGATTGAAAAGCGACGCCAAGAAGGTCTGGCGCCTTTTCTGCTTCCCGACGGAAAATGTCAAGTGTCGTTACGATATGAAAACGGTTTGCCGACCGGCGTTGAAGCGATTGTCCTTTCGCATCAGCACACGGCGTGCTGTTCGCGCGTTGAGATAGAAACTTTGGCAAAATCCGTGCTGAATCATATTTTTTCACCGTTCTTTTCTTTAAAAGACACAAAAATATTCATCAATCCGACCGGACGATTTGTTATCGGCGGTCCCGTCGGAGACACCGGCCTGACCGGTCGGAAAATCATCGTCGATACCTATGGCGGCGCTGCTCCTCACGGCGGAGGTGCTTTTTCCGGCAAAGATCCGTCCAAGGTGGACAGATCCGCTGCTTATATGATGCGTTGGCTGGCGAAAAACATCGTTGCGGCACATTTGGCAGATAAATGTTTATTGCAAGTTGCCTATGCCATCGGGGTAAAAGAACCTGTTTCTTTTTATATCAACGCCTTTGGAACGGAAAAAGTTCCTTTACCAAAACTGCGGCAATATCTGTTGGACAACATTGATATGTCGCCGAACGGCATTCGGGATACGTTGGATTTGTGCAAACC
>CAVDQP010000092.1:0-1202 GCA_963611245.1 Holdemanella biformis | reverse complement strand
GTTACGGACATTTTGGTCGAACGCCCGAAAAAGACGGGTCGTTTTCTTGGGAAAAGACGGAACTTGCCGAACAATTGCAAAAGGAGCTGTTCTAATGCCTGAAAAGTTTTTCGGACGACGAAAAGGAAAAAAACTCAGAGCCGGCCGCTTGGCTCTTTTGGAAAATCTGCTGCCTTTCATTCAAATTCCCGTGCCAAAAGATGCAAGAGATGAATCGGAAACAAAAGAAATATTGCCCTGTATAAAAGAAGGAACTCTTTTTCCTTTCAAACCGGAAGAAATCTGGCTGGAAGTCGGTTTCGGCGGCGGAGAACATTTAGCTCAGCTGGCGTTAAAATATCCCCAAGTCGGCTTTATCGGGGCGGAAGTGTTTGTCAACGGCGTGGCGTCTCTTTTGGCGCATTTAAATACTTCTTCCGTGAAAGAAAATGAACAGGGAAAAAGCGGCTTAGACGGGGCGCCTTTGCAAACCGAAAGCAAAGATAGGACAACACAAAACCAAACGATCGAAAATCTTCTTGCGCCCGAAAGGGCGGACAATGTGCGTATTTTTTACGAAGATATTCGGTTATTGTTCCCTTATCTGCCGGACGGAATGTTTTCAAAGATTTTTGTTCTTTATCCGGACCCTTGGCCGAAAACGCGGCATGAAAAGCGACGCTTTATCGGATCGGGAAATTTGCCGACATTAGCGCGCCTTTTAAAGGAAAACGGACAACTGATTATCGCAACCGATGTTGATATTTACGCCGATTGGACCTTGCAGGAAGTGGCAAAATTTCCGGTTTTCAAAGAAGTTGAAAGCAATCATCTTCTGGCGCCTGAAGATTGGGTCACAACCCGATATGAACAAAAAGCGTTGGCGGCGGGCAGAACCCCTCGCTACTTTGTTTTTGAAAAAAGAAGTTGACGAACAAAAGGAAATATAAGAAAATAATTGCAACCGGGAGGACAAAATGGACTACAAAATTCAATTGGAAAAAAATAAATCTCTGATTGTTTTATCGGGAACTTTCACGTTCAGAGATCATGATAAATTTTTTGAAATCATTTCTTTTATTAAAAAAGACGATAAAAAGGAAATCGTTTTTGATTTGACACAATGCGATTTTATCGATTCCGCCGCGCTGGGTATGTTTGTCATTGCCAGCGACGAGGCCACCGTTCGTGACATAAGATTAAAAATCAAAGGCGTGCAAGGC
>CAVDQP010000091.1:0-4735 GCA_963611245.1 Holdemanella biformis | reverse complement strand
TAATATACTTTTTTTATTATCAAAAAGGTTGTAATTTTTTTTTAAGGATGTAAAATCAAAAAGAGATTTATAAACAGAGGGGATAATGAAAAATTTAAAATATTTATTTTTAGTTATTCTAATCGGCGGAATACTGGCGACTGCCGCCTGCGGGAAAAAGGGGGATCCCTTCTATGAAGAGGGATTTTATCCGCGAGGCTATCCGTCCGAATAAACTTTGTTCATAAGTCGTTTCATCAATAATAAGGGGAGAAAAAAATGAAACAAAATAATTTTCGCGTTGTTGTAACGGATTCTAATGATGTTTTTATGCACAATATGACTCGTTGGATTAAAGAAGTCCGTCCTGAAACAATTGTAACGCCTTGCAAAGATTTGGATTGTTCTTTATTGGCTTTGTTGGAAGAACCGTCCGTACGTTTTCTTTTCTTTGATTTAAATATTTTAGGGGAAGATTGGCGTTCCAGACTGGCAAAAATCATTGAAAAAATCAACCCGACACAGGTGATTTTAGCCGCACAATATGCGTCGGCTCAAACCATTTTAAGCTCTTTAAAACTCAAGATTAAAGGGTTTTTGATAAAAACCGGCACACCGGACAGCATAAAAAACGCCTTGAAATTTATATTTGACGGGGAAACCTATATTCCAACTTCCGTTTATGAAAAAGCGGATCCGAAAGACCAAACAGCCTATCAGTTGCCCAGCGGCAAATTTCTGACGCCCAGACAAATTGAAGTGCTCGGCCATTTAGGGGAAGGCAAATCCAATAAGCAAATTGCTTATGAAATGTCCGTTTCGGAAGCAACCGTCAAGTTGCATATCAACGCGTTACTGCGTCATTTAAAAACCAGCAACCGAACACAAATTGTCGTGAAAGCACAATCTTTAGGTTTTCTGTAATTTCACACAATCTATAAAAACGGCTCTGCCGCTTTACAGATAAAAAAGGGGAAAAGCTTTCAAAAGGCTTTTCCCTTTCAAATCTTTCAAACAAGGAAACAGCGCTCTTTATAAAAAAAGAGGAAATAAGAAAGAAAAGGAAACTGTTTGCATCTTGATTGAAAACTTCCTATACTGAATAAAAGAGCGAAAAACACGGTTTTTCCAAACTTTATTCAAGGCGAAAACAAGACAAAAAGAGGGGAAAAATGAAACAAATCGGCATTATCGGCGCGGGAGCGTGGGGAACGGCGTTAGCTTTGGCCATCGCCAGATCCGGCAAAAAAGTTCTTTTATATGCGCGCGAACCGGAAGTCGTTGAGGAAATCAACGAAAAAAAAGAAAACGGATTGTATTTAAAACATATCCGGATAGAAAACGGCATCATCGCGACAAACAAACTGCAGGAAGTTGCCGATTCGGACATTCTTCTTTCTGTCGCTCCGGCACAATTTACCAGAGGCACGTGCCGCGAATTAAAACCTTTTTATAAAAAAGGCACGCCCTTTGTCTTATGTTCAAAAGGTATGGAAAAAGGCACCGGCGCTCTTTTAAGCGAAGTCGCCCGAGAAGAAATTCCCGACGCGGAAATCGCCGTTTTATCCGGTCCCGCCTTTGCGGCGGAAGTTGCCTTAAAATTGCCGACCGCCGTGACTATTTCCGCTACACAAATCGAAAAAGCCATGATGTTAAGCTATGCTTTGGGCAGCAAATATTTCCGCCCCTATGCGTCAGACGACATTATTTCGGCTCAAGTCGGCGGCGCGTTGAAAAATGTTATTGCCATCGCCGCGGGCATTGCCGAAGGCGCGCGGTTGGGCGATAACGCCCGTGCCGTCATTGTCACCCGAGGATTGCATGAAATGAGCCGACTGGCCGTCGCTTTAGGCGGAAAAGAAAAAACACTTGACGGCTTATCCGGTCTGGGAGATTTGGTTTTATCCGCCACCAGCCAGCAGTCAAGAAACTTTTCCATCGGCCGATTATTGGGAGAAGCCGACGGTTCGCAAGAAATTCTTTCTCTCAATGAAAAAACGGTAGAAGGCGCTTACACCGTCTGCGCCGTTTTGGACAGAGCCAAAGCCGCCGGCGTTGAAATGCCTATTTGTCAGGGAGTATACGAAATACTGTATAAAAAAACACCGATTCGAACGGTTTTGGAATGTTTGGTCAGCCGTCCTTTTAAAGCGGAGGATTAAATGTCCGGTGACGTTTTAGGTTTCAATTCAACTTCCAACTCCAACTCTGTTGCCGACGCGGGCACTTTTGCAAACGATGAAAAAAACATCTGTAAAAGTACCTGCAAAGAAAAGACGGAAGAAAAAAACTCAACCGATTTTTCTAAAGAGACCATTTTTGCCCTTTCTTCCGGCGCCGGAGTTGCCGGAATCGCGGTCATTCGCCTCTCCGGTCCGGATACTTTACCGGCTTTGCGTCGCATCACAAACAGACAGGAATTCAAGCCTCGATACGCGCATTACTGCACGCTGAAAAACCCGCAAACAGAAGAGGTATTGGATCAAGCACTCGTTTTGTTTTTTCCGGCGCCGCACAGCTTTACGGGAGAAGACGTCGCGGAACTGCATATCCACGGAGGCAGAGCCGTTTTGCAAAGCGTTTTAAAAACTTTAAGCCGAATAAAAGGTTTAAGACCCGCTTTAGCCGGTGAATATTCCAAACGCGCCGTTATGAACGGAAAAATGGATTTAACACAGGCGGAAGGATTGATTGACCTGATTCACGCGCAAACCGAAAAACAGCAACAGCAAGCTTTTCGTCAAATGCAAGGCGCTTTGCAGAAACTTTACGATTCATGGCGTGAAATGCTGGTGCATGATTTGGCGTTGATGGAAGCTTACATTGACTTTCCGGAAGAAGAAATTCCCGATTCGGTTTTATCTCAAGTGCAAACAAACGCTTTGTCTCTTGTGCGACAAATCCGCGATCATCTTGCCGATGAAGGCCGCGGCGAACGGTTGCGCGAAGGGTTCCGAATTGCTTTGGTCGGAAAACCGAATGTCGGGAAATCCAGCCTTTTAAATCGTTTAACCGGACGAGAGGCGGCGATTGTATCGTCCACGGCGGGCACCACAAGAGATGTGATAGAAACCTATTTGGATATTAAAGGCTACCCCGTTATTTTAGCCGACACCGCCGGTCTGCACGACACGCAAGAAGAGATTGAAAAAGAAGGTATTTTAAGGGCTCAAAAGCAAATAAAAGAAGCAGACCTTGTTCTTTTATTGCAAGACGCGCGCACCTATCCGGAAACAGACATAACCTTAAAACCCTCCACAACGGAAAAAACGTTGGTTGTTTGGAATAAAAAAGACTTGGCGAACGCTTTGCCGGCTGAAGGGTTGTTTATCTCCGCCAAAACGGGCGAAGGGTGCGATATTCTTTGGAAAAAAATAGAATCCGTTTTAGAAGACAAAATGGGCTTAACCGAAACACCGGCCGTCACAAGATTAAGATACCGTTTGCAATTGGAAGAGTGCTTGCAAAATCTGCAAAATTTTCTCAACGGTTCTGTTTTGGAATTGCAAGCGGAAGATTTGCGACTGGCGGCGCGTGCCTTGGGCAAAATCACCGGCCGCGTCGAAGTGGAAGAATTGTTTGATATTATTTTCAAAGACTTTTGTATCGGTAAATAACTTTTTTACTTTTCCGATTGTTTATCACAAAAAAAAAGGAAGGTGTCGGCCTTCCTTTTTCTTTAAGATAATATTGAGTTTTCCGTTTATTCGGCGACAACCGTTTCGGAAATGGTTTCCAAAACTTCCCCGTCTTCATTTGTTTGAAGTTCGTCCGTTTCTTCAACAACCGTTTCTTCAGTATCTTCAACCTCTTCCGGTTCCGTCTCCGATTCTTCGACAAGAACGTCTTCCGTTTGCAATCCCATCACGGATTTTAAATCTTTCGTCTGAATTTTAATTTTATTTTTTTCAGCTTCCAAAATTTCAGGCAAAACCTTGTCATGATACAAAGCTTTCAATTCCGGTTCCATTTCTTCAAAAGAAGGAAGAGCCTTCATCCGACGATCTTCCACTTTCACGATATGCCACCCGTATTGCGTTTTAAAAGGTTTGTCAGACAATTCACCTTTTTGCATGGAAAAGACCGCTTCACCGAATTCCGGCACAACGATTTCTTTGACAAAATACTCTAACAGACCGCCTTGTTCCGCCGATGCCTTATCCACGGATTTTTCCCGAGCCATTTTTTCAAAGTCGGCGCCTTTTTTCAGTTGACGCAGAATATCTTTGGCCTCCTCTTCCGTTTCCACAAGGATATGACGCGCCAAAACCTCATCTTCCGGCTCAAAATTTTGCAACTGTTCCTGATACAGTTCAAACAACTTTTCTTTGGTCATTGTTTTGGCCACCTCGGCGTCCAAATAAGCGCGCGCCAAAATCTGATCCCGTATATCCTTCATTTCTTTTTTAATTTCCGGATTGTCGGCAATATCGGCCTTTTTTGCCAATTCAATGACAGCCGCCTTATTCACGGCAATCGCCAACAACTGATCATACAGCATTTCCACCGGAACGGTGCGCAATTGAGGAATAGAGTTTTTCAAATCGACCAAATCAGCCAACGTAATCTCTGTTTTTCCCACTTGAGCAACGATCGGACTGTCTTTTACTTCATTTCCGAACAAAGATTTTTTCCATTCGGCGCAGCAAGGGCATTTCATACCGGCGATAAAACCCACGCCCGTCAGCACAATGCACAAAACGACATATAAAAATTTTTTCATAAAAAACTCCTTTTTCTCAATACTACCTTTTTT
>CAVDQP010000090.1:0-4771 GCA_963611245.1 Holdemanella biformis | reverse complement strand
GTATTAGGTATTGACCTTGGAACAACAAACTCTTGCATGGCCATTATGGACGGCAAAGATGTTAAAATTTTGGAAAACGCGGAAGGAACCAGAACAACCCCTTCCATGGTGGCTTTCACCACCAACGGCGAACGCCTTGTCGGGCAAGCGGCCAAACGGCAAGCCGTCACAAATCCGGAAGGCACTTTATTTGCCATCAAACGGCTTATCGGGCGGCGCTTTCATGATAAAGTCGTTGAAAAAGACAAAGGCATTGTCCCTTACCATATTGTGGAAGGTGACAACGGCGACGCTTGGGTGGAAGTCAGAGGACAAAAATACGCGCCGAGTCAGATTTCCGCTTTTGTTTTGCAAAAATTAAAACAAGACGCGGAAGCTTATCTCGGTGAACCGGTAACGCAAGCGGTCATCACGGTGCCGGCTTATTTTGACGATTCGCAACGTCAAGCGACAAAAGACGCCGGAAAAATCGCCGGATTGGAAGTTCTGCGGATTATCAACGAACCGACGGCGGCGGCTCTTTCCTATGGTATGGACAAGAAAAAATCCGGCACGATAGTCGTTTACGATTTAGGCGGTGGCACGTTTGATGTTTCCGTTTTGGAAATCGGCGACGGTGTTTTTGAAGTCAAATCCACCAACGGTGACACTTTCCTTGGCGGGGAAGACTTTGACGCGCGAGTGATTGACTATCTGGCCGACGAATTCAAGAAAGAAAACGGCATTGACCTGAGAAACGACAAATTGGCGTTACAACGGCTGAAAGAAGCGGCGGAAAAAGCAAAAATCGAACTTTCCAGCGCCTCTCAAACGGAAATCAACCTGCCCTTTATTACGGCGGACCAGTCGGGACCGAAACATTTGGCGGTGACCTTGACGCGGGCAAAGTTGGAATCTTTGGTCGCTGATTTGCTGGACAAAACGATTCCGCCTATTAAAAACGCGTTGAAAGATGCCGGCGTCGAAGCCAAAGACATCGACGAAGTTATTCTGGTCGGCGGTATGACTCGTATGCCGAAAGTTCAAGAACTGGTGAAAAACTTCTTTGGAAAAGAACCGAACAAAGGCGTAAATCCGGACGAAGTCGTCGCTTCCGGCGCCGCTATTCAAGGCGGTGTTTTGAAAGGCGATGTCAAAGACGTTCTGTTGTTAGACGTGACACCGTTGTCTTTAGGCATTGAAACGTTGGGGGGCGTCTTTACGCGCTTAATCGACCGCAACACGACGATTCCGACTCGCAAGAGCCAGATTTTCTCGACGGCGGAAGACGGACAGACGGCCGTGACCATTCGTGTTTTCCAAGGCGAACGGGAAATGACGGCCGACAACAAGCTGTTAGGTCAATTTGATTTGGTGGGAATTCCTGCCGCACCGCGGGGAATGCCGCAAATTGAAGTCACTTTTGATATCGATGCCAACGGCATTGTCAATGTTTCCGCGAAAGACAAAGCGACCAACAAAGAACAAACCATTCGTATTCAAGCGTCCGGCGGCTTAAACGAAGCGGACATTGAAAAAATGGTGAAAGAAGCCGAACAGCACAGCGCCGACGATAAAAAGCGCAGAGAGCTGATTGACGCGAAAAACAAAGCGGACAGCCTTGTTTACTCCACCGAAAAAAATCTGAAAGACTTAGGAGATAAGGTTCCTGCGGCCGAAAAGGAAAATATTGAAAAAGCCGTCGCCGACTTGAAAGAAGCCATGACGAGCGAAGACGCCGAAAAAATCAACCAGAAATCCGAAGCTTTAATGCAGGTTTCCATGAAGTTGGGAGAAGCTTTGTATAAAGACATGGGCACGGCGAACGCCGGCGCCGATGCGGGCTCCTCTTCAGCCGACGCGAACGGAGGTTCTTCCGCCGGCGAAAACAAAGAAGACGTCGTTGACGCCGACTTTGAAGAAGTCAAAAAATAAACAATAAACGCCGACTTTAAAACTCAAACCCCGCTGACTGCACATAAGCGGGGTTTTTGCTATAATTTGGTTGGATAAAGTCGCCACAAAACTCAAACATTTTGCGACGACTTATCTTTCTATATATCTGATGGAAGTTTAAAAAGGCAAAACTTTCGAAAGATTTGATTTTCCGTCAGGTTTAAAGGCCGAGTTTGTTTGTCGCGCATTGATAACATCTGAGTCCATTTCTTTTATGTTTGTGTAGTTTCCTTCATATCCGGTCACTTCGACAAGAGAACTGTTATATACGCAAATATCCAAGAATGGTAGACACAGAAATTTATAGGAATCTACCTCGTATTGAGGGGCAATAATCAGATCTGCATTTGTTTGAGATAATGCATTGTAAATGGCTCCACGGGTACATTGATTCGGAGCATCGTTTCCACTGGTTGTTTCCAGGGTCGCCCCATAGGCTTCTCGTTCCGGTTTTGCTATATTGAATCCAAACAAACTGCTACAGAAAGCGCGTCCCTTCATTTTATGTCCAACATCTATACTTGCTTCAATCGGTCTGATTTCAAGCAATGTTTGAGATGTATTTATACTGTCAATACCGCGATTGTGAGATGAACAGGCTGTTAATGCTCCTGTGATGATACATAATGTTAATAAAGTTTTTCTCATTTTTCTCTCCGTTAAAAGTAAAACCGCCTTTTAAAAAGGCGGTCGGAGAGTTAGCAAACCCAATCAACGAAAAGGTTCCTGCGGCCTTTAAAGGATAACTCCTTCTGAACATACGCCGCAGGCTCCCCGACCACTGGTCAGAGATAGAATAAAGGGGAATATTCTTTTTTTAAAAAGACTACACCCTTTTTGGGCAAGGTGTTTCCGACACCCCCGTTGATTGGAGCTTGCTACAGCTCTTTTGCGCCTTTTAAAAGCACTCAAAGGACTTTCGTCCTCGTTTTTAGTATATAAACGTCCCTTCGGTTTGACAAGGAATATTTTTAATCTCTGAAACCCCTTGCATTTTCGGGGCTTATTATCTATATATGACCAAAGGATGAAAAATGATGGCAAAAAAAGATTATTACGAAACGCTCGGCGTTTCTAAAACCGCAACATTTGCAGAAATTAAATCGGCGTATCGATGTATGGCGAAAAAATGCCATCCGGATTTGCATCCGGGGGATGCGGCGGCCGAAGTCCAATTCAAAGAAGTCAATGAAGCTTACGAAGTGTTAAGCGACGACCAAAAGCGATCCGCTTACGACCGCTACGGGCACGCCGCTTTTGAACAAGGGGGCGCAGGCGGTTTCGGGAGCGGTTTTAACGGCGGATTCGGCGGCTTTAACTTTTCCTCGGAAGGTTTTTCCGACTTGTTTGAGGATATTTTTTCCGGCTTTATGGGCGGCGCCGCTAAAGGCCGGAGTTCTTCCCGCCGAAAGAAAAAAGGGGACGACGTCCGCTATGACATGGAAATTTCCTTAACGGAGGCTTTTTTCGGCGTTAAAAAGCAAGTGCAGATAACCACGAAATCTTTATGTCCCGACTGTCACGGATCAGGCGGCAAAGACATTCAAAATTGTTCTTCCTGTCACGGCACAGGAAAAATACGTTATCAAAGAGGCTTTTTTATGATGGAGGAGGAATGTCCTTCTTGTCATGGAAAGGGCAAACAAATCAAAGACCCTTGTTCCGCTTGTCACGGATCTGGCACGGTTGACAAAGACAGAACGGTTGAAATCAACATTCCGGCGGGCGTAGACTCCGGCATTCGCATGCGTTTAGCCGGCGAAGGGGACATTTCCGCCGACAGTGCGGAAGCCGGCGACCTGTATGTTTTCATCACCGTTACAGAGGACGAAAAATTCACCCGAGAAGGCATCAACTTATTTTATACCTTACCGGTCCCGATGCCGATTGCCGTTTTAGGCGGCCACATGAAAGTCACTCTTTTAAACGGCGAAGAAAAAGACATCGTCATTGACGAAGGCACGCAATCGGGCGAACAAATCTGCCTGAAAGGCAAAGGAATGCCTGTTTTGCAAGGAATCGGCGCCGGAGATTTATTTATCACTTTAAAGGTTGAAACGCCGACTCATTTAACGGAAAAGCAGCGCAAACTGATGGAATCTTTTGCCGAAGAAACCTTACAAACGCCGCGCCAACACTTAACTTTAACGGAAGAATTGCTTTCTGTTATTAAACGAATCGGAAAAAAGCTCTTTCAAAAAAAAACTCCTTAAAATGGGGCAAATTTTTATTTTCCCCTTGATTTTGCTTTTATCAAAAACGCAGGCAGATGAACAATAAAGCGATTGAAATCCCTTTTTTCTCCCGCCCGAATGGGGAAAAGAAGGAAAAGCGGAAAAATAAATCATAAACTGTTTGACAAATGTCTTTTTGTCCGCTAATTTGAACCGGAATGAAGTTTTGAAAAAGCGGCGCGACAGCTTGCCCGTCGGCTTTTTTAAGGGTTGTTGAATAGTTGAATATGGAGAGGGGGCTTCAGTGGTCGAATGCGGCAGACTCGAACTGAAGTAAAATATGGAAAGGGGGCTTCAGTGGTCGAATGCGGCAGACTCGAACTGAAGTAAAATATGGAGAGGTGGCAGAGTGGTCGAATGCGGCAGACTCGAAATCTGTTGACCGACTTGTTCGGTCCGGGGGTTCGAATCCCCCCCTCTCCGCCATAAAAGCGCTCTTTTCCGATAAAATCCGAAAATTTTATAAAAATTCACAGGCTCTGTTTTGCACACAACAAGACAGAGCCTTTTTGCATAAGCGCCTTTCCTTTTTTCCAAAAAACAGGCTCCCCCTCCTGCCAAAGGTAAATCCCCCGACAGCAAGAGCCCCCTCCTGCCAAAGG
>CAVDQP010000089.1:0-4797 GCA_963611245.1 Holdemanella biformis | reverse complement strand
CCATAATCATACCGAAAGTGATGTTTTTTAAATAAATCCCTTTCATTAAAGAAAAAAAGTAAGTCAGCGGATTTATCTGCGCTACTTTTTGCAAAACAAAAGGCATATTTTCCACCGGCGTTACAAACCCCGACAATAAAAACGCCGGCGCCAAAAAGGTAAACACGCCTAAAATCGCCTGTTGTTGTGTTTGGCATAAAGTGGAAATAAATAATCCTATGCCGGCAATAGACAACAAAAACACGCAGATACACGCGTATAAACCTATAATCGACCCTTCCAACGGAATACCGAAAAACAAAGAGCCGCCGATCATCATCACCGCCACGTCCAGTAAAGAAATCGCCAACGCCGGAATCGTTTTCCCGATAAGAATTTCATAAGGCTTCAGCGGAGAAACAACAATCTGATCAAAAGTGCCCAATTCTTTTTCTTGCGCGACGGATAAAGCCGTCACAGACAACATCATGGACAACGCCAACGCCCCCGTCAAAGAAATAACAATAAACCATTGATAATCCAAATTCGGATTAAACCAGTTGCGGACAACCACTTCTATCGGCGAATTTGTTTGAGAAACGCCCAAAATTTCCCCTTGAAAAGAAGAAACGATTTTGGACGCGTATCCTAACACAATCTGAGAAGCGTTGGATTTTCGCCCGTCCAAAATAAATTGAACGACCGCCCCCGAACCGTCATAAATCTTTTTACTGAAATCCGACGGAATCACCACGGCCACATACCCTTTTTGCCGGTTTATCAAGTCCGTCACTTGATCTTGACTTTGCGCCATTTCAATTTTTTCCACCGTCGGCGTGTTGGCAAACTTATCCGTCAAAGATCTTGACAAAGTGGTTCTGTCCTGATCGTAAATAACCAAAGAAATATTTTTAATTTCCAAAGAAGCCGTATACGCGAACAAAGTCATCTGCAAAATCGGAGAAATCACCAGAACAGCCCTGTTCATCGGATCGGCCCAGATAATTTGAAACTCTTTAACCACCAAAGAGTAAATCGCGCTTAATCTTGAAAAAAATCTCCGCATTTAAGTTCATTCCTTTATTTTTTCAGGCTTTTTCATCTTTTATTTATTCTTTTTCCAAACGCTGGGACGTCATTTTGTAAAGCAAAATATACAAAATCACCGCGACGACAAGCAACCAAAGACATTGAGGCAAAATAACAGACCAAATATTTCCCGCCAAAAATAAATTACTGATAATCGGCGTAAAATATCGAGCCGGCACAATATACGTCACCCATTGTAAAACTTTCGGCATACTTGCAATTTCAAAAATAAAGCCGGACAGCATCATCGACGGCATCAAGCCGACGGAAGCCACCGTAATCGCCGCCAAAAATTGATTTTTCGAATAAGTGGAGATAATAAATCCTTGGCCCAAAGAAGTCAGTATAAACAGTGACGATGCGATAAAATACACCACATAAGACCCTCTAAACGGCACGCCAAACACGCCCACCGACAAGACGGTGCATAAAATCGTGGAACACATTGCCAAAACATAATAAGCGATGTACTTGGATAAAATCAGCTGGCCTTTTGTCACTCTCATGGTCAGCAAAGCTTCCATTGTGCCTCTTTCCCATTCCCGAGCAATCACCAAAGCCGTCAACATCATACCGACCAACGTCATAATCGTCGCGATAGACCCCGGTAAAATAAAATATCGACTTTTCAATTCCGGATTAAACCACACAACCGGTTCTATGGAGATTAAAGAAGAAATCCCCTGCGATTTTTCGGTGCCGTAAATCACCAGCCAATTGGCAACCGCGCTTTGAATGTAAGAAGAGATAAAAGTCGCCGTGTTCGGATCTGCGGCGTCGGTTATCACCTGCACTTGCGCAGGAAAACCCGAAGACGAAGCGGCATAAATATCTTTGGCAAAAGAGGACGGAAAAATCACCATTGCTTTAATTTGTCCGCCGACAAGCGCTTTTTCCATCGATTGCCGGTTTTGATATTGCGTCACGTCCAGATAAGTTGTTTTTTTCAATCCGGCGGCCAAATCGGAAAGTTGAGCTTCCTCGCCTTCAATTAACAGACCTATCCGCATATGATCGTTGTCCAAACTTAACGCCGTCGCGAATAACACAATTAAAACCACAGGCAAAATAAACGCTATCAGAATACTGCTCGGATCACGAATAATCTGTAAAAATTCCTTTTTGATTAAAGCAAAAAGAATTTTCATCGTTCTTTCCTTTCATATTCTTCAATCACACGAACAAAAGCGTCTTCCATTGTTTCCCCTTTTTTCTTAATATCGGACGGAGGACCTATTTTTATGGCTTTGCCTTTATAAATCAAAGCGATTCTGTCGCAATATTCCGCCTCGTCCATAAAATGAGTCGTCACCATAACCGTCACGCCCTTTTCCACCATGGAATTGATATGATTCCAAAATTCTCGGCGCGTCAACGGGTCGACGCCGCTGGTCGGTTCGTCCAAAAACAACACGGCCGGATTGTGCATAATAGCGCAAGCCAAAGCCAACCGCTGTTTATACCCTAACGGCAACTCGCCCGCCTTTAAAGATAAATACGGTTCCAAATTAAAAACATCAACCATTTGAGCTATTCTTTGCCGTTGTTTTTCTCCCGTCAATCGGTAAATACCGGAAAAAAACGTCAGATTCTGTAAAACGGTCAAAGGACTGAACAAAGAAAACTTTTGCGCCATATATCCCAGTTTTTCCCGAGCGCGTTCCGGTTTTTTCTGCATATTGATGCCACGGACAAACCCTTGCCCTTTTGTCGGACGCGACAGGCCGCACATCATCTTGAACGTCGTGGATTTTCCGGCGCCGTTCGGTCCCAAAAGACCGAAAATTTCTCCTTTTTTCACGGTAAAGGTAATATCGTCCGCCGCCCGAAAAGAACCATACTGCTTTGTTAAATGTTCGGCTCTGATCATTTCATCAAAGCCCAAAGGGACGGACACCTCTTTGGCTACTTGAGATTCTCCCAACGGCGTTCCGCCCAGAATGTCAATCACGGCGTCTTCAAATCGGGGCAAAACGGGCGTTAAAAATGGTTTATAGTCTTTTTGTGTTTTTTTATCCGTTATCACCACGCGGACGGCGTCCCCTTGCACAACGGCGTCCACAATCGGCTTGCCGCTTTTCAGCAAAGAACGCAACAACCGACGAGGCGTTACGCCTTCCTTTTCCATTAAAAAAACAGATCCTTGCTCTTTTTTGGTCAAAGCGTCGGGCTTTCCCTCGTATAAAAGCTTTCCTTCATTCAGCAAAAGAACATTGTCAAAGCTTTCCGCCTCGTCCAAATAAGAAGTGGACCATAAAATCGTCATGCCGTCACGGCAAAGATTGCGCACCATGGCCATCAATTCTCTTCTGGAAATCGGATCCACGCCGACCCCCGGTTCGTCCAAAAGCAAAAAACGTGGATTGCCCAGCAAAGCGCACGCAAGCCCCAACTTTTGTTTCATACCGCCGGACAATCTACCCGCCAGTCTGTCCGTAAAATCGGCCAAAGAAGTAAATTTCAAAAGTTCTTTAAAAGACTTTTCTTTTTCCCGTTCGTCCACACCTTTTAAATCGGCATACAGAGTCATATTTTCCAACACGGTTAAATCTTCGTACAACCCGAATTTTTGAGGCATATAGCCAGCGATTTGATGAATTTCCCGCATTTGAGTTTTCGGATTCAAACCGGCCATGGAAATTTGTCCGTCGTCCGGAAGAAGCAAGCCTAACAAAAGACGGATAAACGTTGTTTTTCCGGCGCCGTCGGGACCGACCAGTCCGGTAATCTTTCCTTTAGGCAAAGAAAAAGACACATCTTTAATCGCCACAACCTGACCGAAAGATTTTGTCAGATGTTCGGCTTGCAAAGAATCGTCTCGGTTTTTGTTCTCTTCCGAAGTCATTTTCGTCTCTTTATTTAATCCTTTTTTATTTTTCAGACGCCGTTGCGGCCACACATTTCAGAGGCACGTTTCTGTCGCGCGAACCTTTTTGCCTTACGCAAGCAGAGCCTATTTTTCCAACACACGAACAGTCACGGGCATTCCTTGTTTTAAAAAGTCGTCGGCATCGTCCACGACAATCCGGACACGATAAACCAAATCCGTCCGCAAAGAAGCGGTTTCTATTGTTTTCGGCGTAAATTCCGCTTGCGAAGAAATAAAGCCGATATGGCCTTTATAGACTTTTCCGGTTGAATCCGTTTCAATCAAAACAGGCGTCCCGATTTTGACGCGCCCCAGCTCTGTTTCTTTCAAATACGCCCGCACCCACATTTTGTCATTCAACGACAAAGTGTAAACCGGCGTCCCCGCGCCCAGCATAGCGCCTGCTTCTTGTATTCTGACCAAAATCACCCCGTCGCTCGGCGCGTATAAAATCGTATCATCAAAAGATGTCTGCGCCTCTTGCAGCATCGACGTCGCATAATCCACATTCGCTACGGCTTCATCGCGCGCGGCTTCGATATCCTCGCATTTTTGCTTTGACACGGTATCCGTTTGACACAAAGGAATATTTCTGTTCAAACGGTTTTCGGCGTTTTTTTCCTGAGCTTGCGCCTGAGCCAACTGCGCTTTGGCTTGATTCAGCTTATTTAAAAAAGGAGTCGGCTCCAAAGAGGCCAGTTTATCCCCGACTTTGACTTTTTGTCCTTCTTCAAACAAAACCGTTTCCAGCCGACCGCCGACACGAAAAGCCAAGTTCACTTGCCGAATATCCGCGTTCCCGTATAAAACAATCGGCGTTTGCTTTTCCTGCATACGATAAAAATCCCACACACACACGC
>CAVDQP010000088.1:2587-4857 GCA_963611245.1 Holdemanella biformis | reverse complement strand
CAACGGTTTCCGGATTGGCCTCTATGGAAATTTCAATGTCCGGCGCAAAAGAAAAGCGCTTTTGAGCTTCATTGATGATTTGTTCAATCAGGCTCAGCGGCATCAAAGAAGGGGTGCCGCCGCCGAAAAAAAGACTTGTTAAATGTCGTTTAGGCGTGTCAGTGTTGATGTGTAAAGAAAAACAGTCATTTAAATCTCGGATATAGGCGGCCAAAAAAGCTGTTTGATGAAAACAACCGTCTGGAACAGGGCCGCTGGCAAAATCGCAGTAAGGGCATTTGGACAAGCAAAACGGCCAATGACAATACAGGCCGAAAAGATCGTCGACCGTTTCGGCGGAACTCTTATTTTGGCGTAAAAAGAGGTCTTTTCCTGTTTTAAAGTTGGAAAAACGGACGGGAAAAGAAGAGGTGTTTTTCTGCATTGTTATTTATCTTTTTTTGATTTTTGTTTTCTTTTATAAAATAATTTATAACAAATTTATGAATTTTTTCCAAGAAGCTTGACTTTTTTTAAAGAGGCTTTTAATCTGAAAACAGTTTGTAACTTAATATGAAAAACAAAAGGGGATAAAATGAAATTTACTATAACCGGCAAACAACTTCATATCGGCGAAAATTTAACCAATTATGCGACAGACGCGTTGAATTCTTTGGTGGAAAAGTATTTCCCGCAGGATACGGGAACGGCCAGTGTCGCTTTTTCAAAAGAAGGGTCGCAGATTAAAACGGATATTTCCGTCCGTCCCGTTGAAGGCGGCTTGTTGATTAACTCAAGTTCTGTGAATCCGAACGCGTATTCCGGTTTTGATGAAGCGTGTATCCGCATTTCCAGCCAACTGCGCAAGTATAAGAATCGGTTGAAAGATCGCAAATTTTCCGCCGAACCGGTACATGTTGCCGTTATTGAACCCGAACACGAAGTTTCCGATTTACCTGAAGAGGAAGGCGCTCCGGTTATCGTGGCGGAAATGCAGGATTCTTTGCCGACGTGCACGGTCAGCGGTGCCGTTATGCGTATGGAATTGTCCAACGTGCCGGCTTTGTTGTTTAAAAATTCTTCCAACGGTGTTTTGAATATGGTGTATGTCCGCGCCGACGGAAATATCGGCTGGGTTGATCCGAAATTAAAATAAATTTTGTTTTTTAGTCGTTTGGTAGAGAAAAAATAAATGGAATTAGTTCATCTGCTGCCGGAAAAAAATATCCTGCTGGATATTGATGTCGCCGGAAAAAAACAGGCGCTGGAATATCTTTCCGCCTGTATGGCCGAACAGCTGAAGGCGGATCCTTTGATGTTGCTTGATGCTTTGACGGAGCGGGAAAAGCTCGGTTCAACCGGAGTCGGGGGCGGAGTTGCCTTGCCGCACGCTCGGTTAAAAAAAATCGATGCCATTCACTGTCTTTTTGCCAGAACAAAAAATCCGATTGATTTTGAATCGCCGGATAAAAACGGGGTGCGTCTGATTTTTATGTTGCTTGTTCCGGAAGAATCAGGCGCCGATTATTTGCAGGCTTTGTCTTGTTTGACGCAAGCGGTGCGCTCCGATGATTTTAAAAAACATCTTCTGTCGGCTCAAACGGCGCAGGAGGTAAGCGCGCTTTTCAAATCGGCTTGCCCGCTGGCTGAAAAATGATGAATGAACCTGTTTGAAAAGGCGGTTTTTGGTGTCTTTACCTGTCAAAAGCATTCAAATTTTTACGGACGGCGCCTGCAGCGGCAACCCAGGCATAGGGGGCTGGGGCGCTGTTTTGCGGTATAAACAGATTGAAAAGGAAATTTCAGGCGCCGAAGAATCGACAACGAATAACCGTATGGAAATGACGGCGTTGATAAAGGCGTTGGAACTGTTAAAAGAACCGTGTGACATCACCGTGTATACGGATAGTCGTTATTTGATGAACGGCGTGACGCAGTGGCTGGACGGTTGGATAAAAAACGGTTGGAAAAACAGTGCGAAAAAGCCCGTTTTGAACGCGGATTTGTGGAAAAAGCTGATTGATTTAATGAAAGCGCATCAAATCCGTTGGGAATGGGTTAAGGGCCATAACGGACATATTGAAAATGAACGAGTGGACGAGTTGGCGCGTGCGGCTGTTCAAAATTTAAAAGAGTCTTTGCAACAAAAATAATAAAAACTGTTGCAAAATATCCATCTGTTTTGCGCCGATAGCCATTCTGATGCCGATTTTCTTTGTAAAAATTTTTGAAAATAACCAGCCAATCCGACAGAGGCAAGGTTCTTCCTTTTTTAAAAGCTTTTTTTATCG
>CAVDQP010000088.1:2209-2576 GCA_963611245.1 Holdemanella biformis | reverse complement strand
TTTCAAATGTCCAAAAATCAGAGTAAGACAAAGAAAATTCCTGTCCGTTTTCTTCCAAAACAAAATCTTTTTCATATAAGAATTTATCCGTTTTGGCGATAACTTTTTTGGCGGCGCTTAAATTAAAGAACGGTTTGACGTGCAAAAGAGCGGTGGAGCCGGCAAAAGAGGCGGACGTGATTTCGGCTTGCAGTAAATCATCGTTTTTGTCGTAAAAGAAAAGCTCGGCTTCTTTTATTTTTTCAGGACAAGAAATAAGAACGGAAAGCCGGTCAAAATCATCTTTTTCGGCCGTGTCGGGAGTTAAACTTGTCTGTTTTTGAAATCTGAAATGCGAATCGGCGGGCAAAAGCCGTAAAGGCACGCT
>CAVDQP010000088.1:447-2199 GCA_963611245.1 Holdemanella biformis | reverse complement strand
AAATTTCCCCGTCGGAGAAAAGGGAAAAAATGGAGTCGTTTTTTGGACATTTTCCACGCTTTGAGGGAAAAAAACAGGTTTTGAAAGTTGCCAACCGTCGGCGATAAAAGCGTGCAACCCCAAAAACAGATTGCTTTTTTCAAGCGTGCCGCTTTCACAAGAAAGAAGTTGAAAATGTCCAAATTCTGTTTCGTAAGCGTTTGAACGTCCCGCCTCTTTAGAAAAATAAGAGGTGTATTGTTCTTGGTTCATCACGCCGGTCGCGATGGAACTTAAAAGAGCGTCTGTTTTTTGAATAACTTGCCCCATATTCAGAATAGGCAGCGGTTTTCCCTTTGCAAAAGAAATGAGGGCGTTTTTGTCTTCATCGGTTTGAGAATCGGAAGAATTTTTCTGTATCACCGGATTTTCATTTAAAAAAGACGTGGAATTTTCATCGGCAAGCAGAGTTGACGAGGAAAAAAACAGGTTAAAAAGCCCAAAAAGTAAAAAAAGTATCTTCATAAGGTCAATATACACGAAAAATGATTGATTGTCTTTTAAAAAATAAGTATTTTACATAATTAGAAAAGAAAAATTCTTTTCGAATGTTTTTAATGAACTACGGAGGCTACAATAAGAAACTATCAGCAAGAGGCGCCGACAAAAGATAAAGACGGCGTTCGGGTGAATCAGGAAATTACAGCCGGTCAGGTCCGCTTAATTCTTGAAACGGGGGAAAATTTCGGCGTCACATCGACTAGAGACGCGTTGAACAAGGCTTTTGAGGCAGGGTTGGACCTTGTTGAAATTTCAAGGACAACAGACGTTCCTGTCGCAAAGATTATGGATTTCGGCAAGTATAAATACGAAATGCAAAAGAAAAAGGCCGAAGCAAAAAAGAAACAAAAAGTCATAGAGATTAAGGAAATAAAACTGACCCCTACAATAGACAAACACGATTACGATGTTAAGTTGAAAAGTGCGCGTCGCTTTTTGGAAGAAGGGAACAAAGTCAAGTTTACTTTGCGTTTCAGAGGGCGCGAACTGTCCTATCAACAGCAAGGAATCGATGTCTTGCAAAATATTATTCAGGATTTGGAATCGTTAAGCAAAGTGGAACAAATGCCAAAGCTTGAAGGTAAACAAATGGGAATGTTGCTATCCGCCAAATAAACGGAACAGCCAAAAAAAACGGGGAAGGGGGCAAAATGCGCTTTTCCCCTTTTTGGCGCGTGATTTTCATCTTTTACAAGCTTTTTAATCAACTGTTTTGATGAGGAAAATTTCCTCTTTTGCTGAAAGGGCAACCGCAATAAGTTTGCTCATACATTTGATATTCTTTTATTAAGAAATGGCGCAGATTTTCAAGTCCGCCCTTTCTCCAATTCGTGTCTATGTAAGGAATGTTTTCTTGCTTTCCGACTTGAATACCGATTTGCGTCACTTGGTTCAAATCTTTATGTCTGGAGATGCCTAAAACGGAAGAAATTCTTGTAAAACCGTGTTCTTTGGCGTAAAGAGCCGCTTGTCTTAATCGCAATTCAAAACAAACGGCGCATCGGCGGCCTCTTTCCGGTTCTTGTTCCAATCCTTTCGTTTTTTCAAACCAAACCGCCGGTTCGTAAGACAGTTCAATAAATTCCACGTGCAAAGAATCGCACAGACGTTTATTTTCTTCTTTTCTTTTGACGTATTCTTCAACGGGCATAATGTTCGGATTATAAAAAAGGACGGCAAACGGCACTTTTTTTTGAGCTAAAGTATAAATAA
>CAVDQP010000088.1:0-426 GCA_963611245.1 Holdemanella biformis | reverse complement strand
CAACAAGATAACAGCAGTATTTTTTCTTTTTTGTCCGAAACAAAATCGCCGGAAAAAGAAACGGACGGCGCAGAAATTTGCTCGTCGCTTTTCTGTTTCCTCTTTTCTTTTATCGCGTTTTGAGGATTGTTTTGAAAAGACGCCGTGTTCATTTATTGTTCTTTTTTATTTTTTATAAAGAAAACCCTTTTGAAAAGGGCTGTTCTTTACTTGATAAAAATTTGTATATCATCGGCCGAAAGAGCGGGATTTGTCTGTGACGACATCGCCACTTGGCCGGAAGGAATGCCTAACGACAAAAACATTTTAAAAACGGCGGCCGTTTCTTTTTTCATTCTGGCAGGAGAGCCGGAACCGGTTGTTCTTGTCAAAATTTCAAAAGAGGCATCCGGTTTTCTGGCTAAAACTTCTTGCAATAAAGAAGAC
>CAVDQP010000087.1:0-4911 GCA_963611245.1 Holdemanella biformis | reverse complement strand
CCGCAGTTTTCTCTTCCGCCGGCTTTTCTTCGACAATTTCAACCGTTTTTTCTTCCGGTTTCTCTTCTTTCTTTTTGCCGGTAATCGTGCCAAGCTCCTCCTGCTTTTGACCATGCAAAGCCGACATCAGCTTTTCATCTCGCATTTTCTCTTCCAATTTTTGAAGAGTTTTTTCGGACGGTTTATAATTTTCTAACGGTAATCCCACGCAAGATGCCGCCAAAAATACCTGTTCCTTAAATTCTTCGTTCCCTGTGACGGTTAAAGAATCCATTCCTTTTTCTTTTTGCACCAACACCATTTTTAACGCATCATCAAACGTAAAGGTCGCATTGTTTGTCGCAAAATAAGATAAAACGTCCTCATCGTCTCTGATATAACTGCCTTTTTCATTGATTATCGCAACAATAGATTTATCTGAAGGCGATTGCATGACTTGGAAATCATTATCAATCGCGTCTCCCATTCCCGCAATTTTATCTTTCGTTTGCAGATAAACGTCCAACAAGTTTTGCGGATTCAAAGTTTCATTTTTCTTCCCCGTCACTCGACCTTTTTCGACGGCATCTGCTGCCATAAGCGGTCCTTCCGCAGTTTTCTCTTCCGCCGGCTTTTCTTCTGCAGTTTTCTCTTCCGTCGTTTTTTCTTCTGCAGTTTTTTCTTCTACCGGCTTTTCTTCTGCAGTTTTCTCTTCCGCCGGCTTTTTTTCCGCAGTTTTCTCTTCCGCCGGCTTTTCTTCGACAATTTCAACCGTTTTTTCTTCTTTTTTGTCCTCAAACGTCGGGTTTAAAGCTTTCTTGATTTCTTCTTTATTATCTCTTTCTTTATTCAACCCATACCCGTAAGCTTGGATATTTTCTTGTGTCCTCGCTTCAAGATCGACTGAACTATTTTCCACCGACTTCGGTGCTTCTTGTTCAACTTCCGTCTGAACCTGCGGTTGTGACGGCACTTCTTGTTCAACTTCCGTCTGTACCTGCGGTTGTGACGGCGCTTCTTGTTCAACTTCCGTCTGAACCTGTGGTTGAGCCGTCATTTCTGCGCCGGTTACACCATTTTCGGCAGAAGAAGTCATATTCTCGCTCACATCTTTTGCTATGGCACTATTAATATTCGCCCTCAACCATTGTTGAGTTACACTCGGGTTTCTGCCTTCCGGAACCTTCCCCACATCTTCAGCTTCTAAATGTCCCGTCACTTGTTCCCCATTGACCACCGCCGTATAATCGTATCCCCCGTCCTCTGTCTTTTCATAATTCATTCCAGAGATATTGACAGATACTCGCTGCGGTTGTGACGGCGCTTCTTGTTCGACTTCCGTCTGCACCTGCGATTGTGACGGCGCTTCTTGTTCAACTTCCGGCGTTTCGACACTATTGACACTATTTGTCTGTGTCTGTTCTTGAGCTTGAGCTTGAGCCTTCGCCATATCTATAGCTTTCGAAACCATCATTCCTTGAGCGGCGACCATACTGGCAACAGAAGCCAAACGCCCCACAAAAACAGCCCCTTTTGCCACCTTATATTGAACTTGTTTTTTAGTTTCCTCTTTTCTAGCTAAAATCAATTCTTGTTGCACCATCGGGTTTTTAAGCAGTTCGGCCTTGATTTCGTTTATATTGTCAACAGAAAGATTTTCTCCTTTTTCTTTTCTTTCAATAGCCAGTTCCAGCGTTTTGGCATTCAGCACGGAATTAACTCGCCACGGGGCATAATGAATATCATCAGATTTACTGACCTCCATTTCAAGCAAATTTTCCATAAGCGCCACCGCTTGTTCTTTTGTAAATTCGCCTTTTTTCCCGTCGGGCATTTCATAAGTCACCCTTTCAGGACCATACTTTCCATTCTCGTCGTAAGAATATTCTATTTGCACATGAGATGAACCTTTTGGATTTTCAATTAAAATATGCTTTTTCAGCCCTTCTCTTTCCAACCCTTCTTCTCCCATTGAATAAGAATCTTCGGAGATAAAAGTATAGGTTCCTAAGTCTGTTTCATTGTTGTTTTCAGCGTCTTTATGATAATTTCCTATACGGGAAATGCCGAAAGTCCCTCTGTAAGCCTCATTTTCACCATCGTTTTCTTCATCGGCTTCTTTAAAGAAAAAACTGCCGTCTTCTTTGATAAACTTGCTATAAGTCTTGTCAATAAATGCTCCGTTTGTTAAAGGGATATCTCCTAAAACCCAATTTGCCAGATCTTCAATTTTTCCGGTATCTTCAATTTCAACTTTTTGTGCTTTTTTCCCTCTAAAAATATCAAAAAGACCCATTTTTCTTCTCCTTATATTTTTTGGATAGTGCGGTGTTATAAAATAATTATAATTGTTACATATTTTTTCCTTTAAAACAAGAGGGAAAAACAACCTGTTATTGACATAAAAAAAATCCCCGCTAAAGCAGCGGGGAACTTTTTATTTTCCGTTTGAATTTAATTTGGTATTCATAACAATTTTGTTTGTTTCTTGAGCTTTTCGCTCTTCCGCCTTTTTTTGTTCCCATTCTTCTTTGGTCATTGAAGACAGCCTTGTGCGCATTTGTTCAGAAGATATTTCAACCTGTTCGGACGATAATTCAATCTGTTCGGACGACGACCCGTTGGCCTCATCTCGCATTTGTCGTTGAATATCTTCTTGTATCAAAGAACCGATGATAGTATCTTTCAAAGATGGAGAATACGAATCCGCCTGCGACACATCTTCGGCAGATAAATGCCCCGTCATTTGTTGAGTGCATTCTTTATCTAAATAGCAAGAATAATCCAATCCGCCGTCCTGATTTTTTTGTTTTGTCAACCGATATATGGAATAAGAAAAATTCTCTTGAACGGTTGTATTTCCTTGTTCATCTGTTATTTCAGTCTTTGTATACGGTGCCTGTTCGTCTTGTTTTTCCTGTTTTTGAGACAGTTTTTCATTCAAAGACGACACTTTTGAAACAACAAAATCGACGCCTTTTCCAATTCCGTCTTGAACAACATTTGTTCCCGTCATAAAATAATGATAAGCCGTCTGAACCGGTTGAGATTGTTGGCTGACGTCCACATTTTTCAATCCGTGACTGGCTGCCAGACATATCAACAGACATGTAGCTATTTTTAACCCCAAATGTTTTTTCGGCTTTTTTTGTTTTTTCGTTTTTTCAGCTTTTGGCTGTTGCTCCGTCGGCTGATTGTTTTGTTGTTCCGCAGACCGTGTTTGTTCTTTTCCTGCCGTTTTTTCCCAATTCACGTCATTTGCTTGCGCAGCGGCATTTTTTATTCTCTCAGCCATTATTTTTTCCCTTTCTTTTCAAAAACAAAAAATACTGGATTTTGCTTTACTTATTTTGAGTATATCTGACTTTTTATTTTTTGTCCAGTTATTTTAAAATTTTTTTTGTATGATTTTTTTTCTTCCATCTTGACCAAAGGAAAGTTGAGGTTTATACTGCCTCATATTTTTTAATTTTATTTTTTAACTTTTTATTTTAAGGAGAGTTTTATGCCGGCTACATCAATGGATCAGCTTGTTTCACTTTGCAAACGACGCGGTTTTATTTTTCAAAGCGGAGATATTTACGGCGGATTGCAGGGAGTTTACGATTTCGGCCCTTTAGGCGTTGAATTGAAAAACAATCTGAAAGCGGCTTGGTGGCGTTCCATGGTTTACGAACGGGACGATATCGAAGGGTTGGACAGTTCTATTTTAACATTGCGCACCGTTTTGGTTTACAGCGGACATGAAGACACGTTCACTGATCCTTTGGTGGATTGCAAAAAATGCAAAAACAGAATGAGAGCGGACCAAATCCAAGACGGAAAATGTCCTCAATGCGGTTCTACCGATTTGACAGAGCCTCGGGATTTCAATCTGATGTTTAAAACAAACGTCGGGCCGGTGGTCAGCGAAACGTCCACAGCTTATTTGCGCCCAGAAACGGCTCAAGGGATTTTTACGCAGTTCAAAAATGTGGTGGATTCCACCGGCAGAAGAGCGCCTTTCGGCATTGCGCAAATCGGCAAATCTTTCCGAAACGAAATCACGCCTCGCAACTTTATTTTCCGTACTAGAGAATTTGAACAAATGGAATTAGAGTTTTTTGTTCCGCCGAAAGACGATGAAAAATGGCACGAATTTTGGAAAAACGCGCGTTTAAACTGGTGGAAAGATCAAGGATTAAAAGAGGAAAATATCAAAATCGTCACCGTGGCGCCCGAAGATTTGGCTCATTATTCCAAAGCGACTTATGATTTGTATTACAACTTTCCTATCGGATATGAGGAATTGGAAGGGGTGGCGAACCGTCGAGATTATGATTTGGGCAATCACACCAAAGGTCAAAAGGATTTGGATATTCAAGCGCATGTTCACCCGAACAAAGACAGCACTTCAAAGTTGGCCTTGTTTGACGATGAAGAAAAAAAGTGGTATGTCCCGTTTGTCATTGAACCGTCCGCCGGTGTGGAACGCGGCGTTTTGGCCGTGTTGACCGAAGCTTACACGGAAGAAGAACTTCCAAGCGGCGACACGCGCATTGTTTTAAAGCTGAAAAAACATCTTTCGCCGATTAAAGTGGCGGTCATTCCTTTAAAACGCAATCAACCGGAAATTGTCAAGATGGCGCATGACATCAAGGCGTCTTTATTAAAAACGGGCATCGGTCGAATTGCTTTGGAAGATTCCGGTAATGTCGGGAAAGCTTACCGCCGGCATGATGAAGTCGGCACGCCGTTCTGCGTTACGGTTGATTTTGAAAGCATTGAACAATCTCCCGCCACCGTTACCGTTCGGGACAGAGACACGATGCAACAGGAACGAATCAAAGTGGAAGATTTACCGGAATATTTCAAAAAAGCCTTTTTATAGTTTTTTTGTTTTTCATTTGTGCAAAATCGGCCGGTTTTTTCGAACCGGCCTTTTTTTGGGGG
>CAVDQP010000086.1:2862-4969 GCA_963611245.1 Holdemanella biformis | reverse complement strand
TCTGAAAAGGGTAAAAAATGGCGTATATCAATGGTCTTTTTAAGACGGAATTTAAGCTGCCGGACGGGACAATCGCCACATCTCAACAAGATGTAAACCGGTACTTAAAGACGACGGGAGCCGCTTTTGCTTCCGATTATTCGGACGCTTTTTTGAAGCGGCGCCGTCTGGAAAATAAAAAGGAGCTGAGAACGGATTTGTTTTCGGCGTTTATTCAAAATTATAAAAGGAGTATATGGCTATGACGGCTTTAGAACAAAATGACTATCCGGAGGATTCTCAACCTCTTTTGAAGGAACAAAAAGAACAATCTTCCTTGCTTTCGGAAGATGAAAACACGGCAAAAACACAAGTCGAAGAAACTTTGTCTCTTCATTCGCCAAAGAAAAATACAAAACAAAACGAAGAAAGTCAAGAAAATCAAGAAAATCAAGAAAATCAAGAACCTTTGAATAAAGAAGATTTTTCTTCTTTGCGTGAATGGTTTTCTTATTTGGCAAAAGTAGAAGAGGCACTTTCAACAAATCCGAAAAAAGTTTTATCGGAATTGGCGCGGGCTTACGGTGTTTCTTCATTTTCGCAAGGGGAGTGTTCTTTGGCGGCAAAACAAGACGCCTATCGGCAAAAAGCTGCCGAAGCTTATGCTCAAAGAATGCGTTCCTTGCAAAGGTATCGACAGGCAAATGATATCCTCGACTCATTTATGTCAAAATGCGACGAGAGAGGCGATTCTTGCTGTCCTTACTTTCAAAATGTCAGGAAAAATATGGCGGACCTTTTGGAAAAAGGGTTGGCCGAAAATCTTGAAGAAGCGTATGAAAAAGCTTCTTGGCTGAACGAACAAACGCGCAAGGAGCTTTTAAGGCATGAAACGGACAAAGCCTTGAAGCAAAAGGCGCAGGAAGTGCGTAAAGCAAAAGAAGCGGCTCTTTTCATCAAGGGAGGAGCCGAAAATGATGTTGATTTCAACAATCTTTCCACAAGAGAGATGTTGGAACTTCAATTTCAAAATATAAATGATTTTTAATTTTAATCAATAACTTAATAAATAATTTTAATCAATAACTTTAACAATAATTTAAAAAGGAATAAAAGAATGTATGATGATATTTTTACGACAACTTTAGAAAACAGAAGCGGTTCTTTGGCGGATAATGTAACGAAAAATAACGGTCTTTTGCGTCGTTTGCGCGATAAAAAGAATATTCGCGAAATTACCGGCGGTTCTAAAATTTTGGAAGAACTGGAATACGGCGAAGGCGATATGCTGTGGTATAACGGATTTGACACGATTGATTATCAAAATAAACAATTGTTTACCGCGGCGGAATTTTCTTTGAAAATGTGCGCGGTGCCGGTGGCCGTTTCCGGAGAAGATATTCTTAAAAATTCCGGTAAAGAACAGGTGATTGATTTGTTTGAACGCCGAATAGACAATGCCGTCAAAACAATGCAGAACAAAATGTCCGAAGCTTTATACGGCGACGGAACGGCTTCTTCCGGTAAGACAATCGGCGGCTTGGCTCTTTTGGTGGCCGATGACCCGACGAGCGGAACCGTCGGAGGTATTAACCGCGCCACGGCCGGCAATGAATATTGGCGCAATAAAGCCATGATTTTGGGTGCTTCCGATACGGCTTGGACAAAAGACACCATTCGTCAGGCGATGGAAGAAATGTATCGCAAATGTTCTCGCGGCGTTGACAGACCGGATTTGATTATTTCCGACGAAAGTCTGTATTCTTTGCTGGAACAGTCGATGCAGGATTATCAAAGATTTACGGACGCGAATATGGCGGAAATCGGCTTTAAAGTTTTGAAATTCAAAGGAGCCGATGTTTTGATGGACGGCGGACAAGGCGGCTATTGTCCTGACAATACGATGTATTTTCTGAATACGGATTATTTGTATTTGCGGCCGCATAAAGACAGAAATATGCGCGTTGTCGGCGGAGACCGTATGGCCGTCAATCAAGACGCGTTATATCGGATTATCGGTTGGGCCGGCAATCTGACTATGTCCAACGCTGCCGTTCAAGGCGTTATGAAAAACAAATCGTCGGTCGTTTCTGATTCCGAAGTGACGGAATAAAGCTGTCGTTATCTG
>CAVDQP010000086.1:0-2852 GCA_963611245.1 Holdemanella biformis | reverse complement strand
GTTATCTGATTGTTGGAATGTTTTTACAAGGAAGGGTGCTTTCGGGCGCCCTTTCTTTGTAAAGAAGGTGTCTTATTAAAAAAAGGAGAAATCAAGTGGATTTGGAAATGTTTGAACAAGTTGTCAAAGACAACGGAAAAGAAGAGGGCGTTTGCGCTCGTTTTTATGATAAAGCCGTTAAAACCGGTCGTGTGGACAAGGCGGGCTTTCCTGTCTTTGAAATGAAAACGTATGTTGAAATCAGATTAAAAGACAATACAACCGAAATTTTCGACCAGCCGGCTCTGGCGGATAAAATAAAAAGATTCCCCAGAGAATACGCGCTTTACAAATTGCAAAGAAAACAAATTGAAAAAGGCACGCCTTTGGATCAATTTGCTTTTTTGACGGCGGCCGAATTGGCGTCGCTCAAGGCAAGAGGTATTTTTACGGTGGAAGCTTTGTCAGAGCTTTCTTCTGAAAAAGCCGAATTGTTGGATATTTCCTCAGCCAGAGAAAAAGCGCGTCGTTTCCGGCGGTTTAATGCGCAAAATGAAGAAAAATCTTCTTTTGAACAAAGAGAAAAAGATCTTTTGGCTCAAGTGGAAAGTTTGCAAAAACAAGTGGCTGTTTTGAAACAGAAAGAAACACATAAAAAACAAACAAAAACCAAAAATAAAAAGGAAGCGTAAATGAAAAATATTTTACAGCTTTGTCAAGAGGTTTCGTCTTTGGCGTGCACGCAGAAACCTTTAAATCTTTTTGATGAAGATTCTCAACAAGAAGCTTTGTTTTTAAACTTGGCGAAAGACACTTTGTCGTCGTTGGTGGCTTACGGCGATTGGCAAGAACTTGTCAAAGAAGGCTGTTTAAAGACAAAAGCCAGAAAAACCGATTATCCGGTCAGCGATTTTTGTCCGGATTTTTACAGCTTGGTCAATAATACGATTTTTATTAAAGACAGGTCGGAAAAAGTTATCGGTTCTTTAACACCGGAACAGTATATGAAAGAAAAATACTTTCATTTGGACAGTTTCCGGATAAAGTTTAAGATTCAAAACGGTTGCTTCAGATTTTTGTCGCAACCTCCCGCCGATTTGAAAATCGTTTTTCAGTATCGTTCCGCCGTTGTCGCGACAGATGAAACGGGAGAGGAAAAAACAGAGCTTTCCGCTAATACAGATGTGCCGGTGTTTGATTCTTATTTGGTCAAGCTGGGGATTCTTTGGCGGTGGTATAAACGCAACGGAATGGATTACACGGAAGAATTTAACGAATATGAACGAGAGGTAAAAAAACGTTTTGCCGGTTCTTTGGCCGTTAAAGACATTGCTTTGTCAAATCCGTTCAATCCTTCAGAATGGACAGGAGTTATCATTCATGCAAATACGACAAACTAATAAAGGGACAAAGTCCGTCAATTATACGTTGCCGGCTCCTATCGGCGGATTAAACGCCCGAGACAGTTTAGATATGATGCAAAACACGGACGCGGTCGTGATGGATAATTATTATCCCGCGGAAACAAAAGTCGTGTTGCGCAAAGGATATTCTCATTATGTGTCTTTGAATGCCGAAATTGAAACGTTGGCGGAATATAAAAGCGCTTCTCAAAACAGGTTGTTGGCTTTCGGGAATAAAACCGTTTTTGATGTTTCTACTCAAGCGGAAGTCAAAAATTTTGAAAAGAACTTTCATTCAAACCGTTGGCAATTCGCACAGTTTAAAGACAGATTGATTTGCGTGAACGGCATTGACGCGCCTCAGACGTATTATTTTAATAATGATGAGGCGGTTTTTGAAGAAGCTTCTTTTTGCGGAACGAATTTATCCGCGCATAAGCTGGTGAATATAGGCGTTTCGAAAAAACGACTGTTCTTTGCGGAAAAAGGCTCTCTGAATGTTTGGTATTCGGAAGGGGTCGGCGAAGTTCAAGGAAACTTGATAAAGTTTGATTTATCTTCTTTGGTGCGAAGAGGAGGAACGATACAAGCTATCGGTTGTTGGACGCAGGACGGCGGACAAGGCATTGATGATTTGACGGTGTTTCTGACGTCGGAAGGCGAAGTTTTGGTTTACAGCGGTTCGGATCCTTCAAACGCGGACGATTGGACTTTAAAGGGGAGCTATTTGATTTCCAAGCCTTTAGGATACAGGTGCCTTTTGGAATATCAGGGAGATTTGGTCGTGTTGACGGTCGACGGGTATCTGCCGTTGTCAAAGGCGCTTCCCGTCAGTCAGGCGAACGCTTCTTCCGTGTCGTTTTCCGATAAAATCAGAGGGTTGGTTTTGGACAGAACGAAAAGCAACGCGTCTAAAGCGGGCTGGCAAGGAATTTTATATCCGTCCGGCGGATACGGGCTGTTTAACGTGCCGACCGGCGGTCAATTTGAACAACATATCGTGAATTTAAGTTCCGGCGCTTGGTGTCGTTTTACGGACATTCCGGCGTGTTGTTGGAGCCTTTACGGCAATCGTCTGTATTTCGGTTCAAAACAAGGCGTGTATCTTTTTGACGACGGGTATTCCGACAACGGCACGGCGATTAAAGGCATTGTCCGACAAGCTTACACGGATTTAGGTTCTCCTTTTTCGAAAAAAATTCAGCTTATCAATCCTAGGACAAAGGCTTCTTCCAAATATGCGTTAGTCATTTATACGGAAATGGATTTTATCGACGAAGACAAAGATTTTAAAGCGCAGATAGGCGTGTCCGGTCTGACAAAATGGGGAACGGCGCCTTGGGGGTCTAAATGGGCGACTTTAAGAGGAAAAATCAGGTCTCAATGGATTGCGAACAATGCAACCGGATTCAAAGCGTCGGTTGTTTTTAAAACAAAAACAAAAGGTAATCTTATTGAATGGATTGACAC
>CAVDQP010000085.1:4583-4981 GCA_963611245.1 Holdemanella biformis | reverse complement strand
GTAATGCCGTTCAAACGGTCTTTCGGTTTTTGCCGGCAAAAAACGGCCGTCACACGGGGACTCGCTTATCTTAAAGTCAACCCCTTTTTATTTTGTAGTTCAATAACCCAAAAGACGGATTGAAAGATTAAAGCTCTTTTGCCTTTGACACAAACCTTTCGGTCCAAAAGAACGCACAAGCGCATAATTCGTCCAACATACTTTGATACGCCTCGTTTTTTTTATCCGATTGCAAAACAGACATATCGTTTTTATCAATCGCCTTGAACCGCCGTTTGACTTTAGAAAACACCTTTTTCAACGATTTATCATCGATAGTCATTTTATCAAAAGCAGGGTTATTTAAAACACACAGAAACAAAGCTCTTTCTTTTTGAAGAAGAAAAGTATCGCCGGCA
>CAVDQP010000085.1:4037-4535 GCA_963611245.1 Holdemanella biformis | reverse complement strand
GCCTTTCAAACCATCAAAGTGTTTTTAGATTTTTTTACACAAAAATTATCTTTCATTTGCCTTTAACGCTTGAACAGACAAAAAGGCCGAATTTCTTTGAGCAACTTTTTCCGCCTGCGCGTAAACGGAATTGTTTTGACACGTGCGCAACGGCGGGTGATATCCGGCCACGTTCAACTTGGAATAATAACCGATAGAACGCAATTCGTGCACCACGCCGGAAAATTCTTTAAAACTCATATTTTCTATTTTTGTATACTGTATTTTTTTGGCCAAACTGCCGGCAAGATATTCCGAAACGCTTTTGTTGCCCGTTTCTTTTTGACGATACACGCCCGTTTCATCTTTCAACAAACCCGTGTCTTTTTCTAAAATCGACTCCAACAGGTCTCTGGCTTTTTGACGATAAGAAGGTTCGTTTTTTTCTTTCGGCTGAACATACGCCCCGTTTTCATCATTTTCCACGATAAGAGCTCCCATCATATAATCATACATATG
>CAVDQP010000085.1:900-4027 GCA_963611245.1 Holdemanella biformis | reverse complement strand
TACATATGTTTGCGCTCTATATTTTTTTTCACTTCGGCCAATTCTGTCTTTTTTTGTTCAAACTTTACGTCTTCAAAAGAAGAAACAGCCGCTAAAGTATCGTTCAACTTTTTCATTTTTCCTCCTTATTTTTTTTGATAACAAGAGAAACTCTTTATTGTGTGCCCATTATACTCCCTTTTTATATTTTGTCAATTATTTTTCTATTTTTTCTTTATATTGTCTCCTTTCATCAAAAACAAAAACGGCCGTCTAAAAAAAAGACGACCGTTTGATGCTTTTTTTGTCGATTAAAAAAAGTTACTTCTTTTTCCTTTCCACAACCGGTTTGCCGTAGTAAGCGTCCAAATACAGTTGTTTAATTTCGCTGATAAGCGGATAACGGGCGTTGCCGCCGGTGCACTGATCATCGAAAGCCTGTTCGGACAATTCGTCCACTTTGGAAAGGAATTCCGCTTCGTTGATGCCGTATTCCTTGATGGATTTCGGAATATTCAAAGCGTTTTTCAACTCTTCAATTTTTTCAATCAGGCGATTGACTTTTTCATCGTTGTCATTTTCGCAATCATCGGCAATTCGCATCATATCCGCGATTTTTCCGTAACGCCCCTTGACGAAAGGATATTTATATTGCGGCAAAATACCTTGTTTCGTCGGTTTGTCCGTCGCGTTGAAACGAATGACATGAGTCAAAACCAACGCGTTCGCCAATCCGTGCGGCACATGGAACATCGCCCCCAGCTTATGCGCCATGGAATGAGAAATCCCCAAGAAAGCGTTCGCAAAAGCCATACCGGCAATTGTCGCGGCATAGTGCATTTTTTCCCGAGCAATCGGATTCTTTTCCCCTTCGTCATAAGACGCTTTCAAGTATTTGAAGACAAGCCGTATAGCCTCCAACGCTTGACCGTCCGACATATTGTTTGCGTAAACACTGGTATACGCCTCTATCGCGTGAGTCAACACGTCCAATCCGGAAAAGGCCGTCAACCCTTTCGGCATACTGAGCACAAAATCCGGATCCACAATCGACATATCCGGCGTCAAAGCATAATCCGTAATCGGATATTTATGCCCCGTCGCATCGTCCGTAATCACCGTAAAGGGCGTCACTTCCGACCCCGTTCCGGAAGTCGTCGGAATAGCGACCATCATTGCTTTTTGTCTTAATTCCGGAAAAGCGGTGATCTTTTTGCGGATATCCATATAGCGCATGGCGATATCTTCAAATTTCAAATCCGGCTTTTCATACATTAACCAGACGATTTTCGCCGCGTCCATAGCAGAACCGCCGCCGATGGAGATAAATACGTCGGGTTGGAACGGATTGACGATTTCCAACGCCTCGCGCACATTGGACAAATCCGGATCCGGCTTCACATCGCTGAAAATACGAACCTGCATATTCAAATCTTCCAAAATGGCGACAACCTTTTTGACGTGGCCCAAAGTTTCCATGGTTTTATCCGTGATGATGCACGCTCTTTTCTTTCCTCTCAACTCTTCCAACGCCAACGGCAAACAGCCGGGTTTGAAGTAAATTTTCTGCGGCACCTTATACCACAGCATATTTTCTTTGCGAATAGCCACCGTTTTAATATTCATCAGATGTTTTACCCCTATGTTTTCACTGACGGAATTGCCGCCCCAAGAACCGCACCCTAAAGTCAAAGACGGCGGCAATTTAAAGTTATACACGTCACCGATAGCGCCCAAAGAAGACGGCATATTGATTAAAGTTCTGCCCGTCGTCATTATTTTTTGGAATAAAGCAATATGGTCCTTGTTCGTTTCGTCCGTGTATAACACGGAAGTATGCCCCGCGCCGCCCAGTTCAATCAAAGCTTGCGCCATATTGACGGCGTGTTCGTATGTGTCGGCTTTGTAAAACGCCAACACCGGAGACAGTTTTTCATGCGCAAAAGGATTGTCATCGGCAATCGTGTCCGTTTCGGCAATCAAAATTTTGGTTTCCTGAGCCACCTTTATCCCCGCCATTTGAGCAATCGTGAAAGCGGATTGCCCCGCGATGGCGGAATTGAGCTTGCCGTCTTTGAAAATCGTATTTTTCAGAGCATCTTTATCTTTGCCTTCGATAAAAGCACAACCGCGTTTAATAAATTCCGCCTTCACCGCTTCATAAATCGGCGCTTCGACAATCACGGCCTGTTCGGAAGCACAGATAGTCCCGTTGTCAAAAGTTTTACTCATAATCACGGAGCTGACCGCCATTTTTATGTTAGCGGTTGTATCAATCACAACCGGCGTATTGCCCGCACCGACACCGATAGCCGGTTTACCGGAACTATACGCGGCTTTCACCATACCGGGACCGCCCGTTGCCAAAATCAACGCGATTTTCGGATGTTTCATCAAATAGCCGGACAAATCCGGAGTCGGTTCATCAATCCAACCGATAATCCCTTTCGGAGCGCCGGCCTCCACAGCGGCGTTCAACACGATGCGCGCGGCTTCGATCGTGCAATGTTTGGCTCTCGGATGCGGCGCAAAAATAATGCCGTTACGGGTTTTCAACGCCAACAAGGACTTAAAAATCGCCGTAGAAGTCGGGTTCGTCGTCGGCACAATTCCGGCGATAATACCGAACGGTTCGGCAATTTTGCGTATCCCGAAAGAAGTATCTTCTTCAATAATACCGCATGTTTTTGTGTTTTTATAGCTGTTGTAAATATATTCGGAGGCAAAATGATTTTTAATCACTTTATCCTCAACGACCCCCATATGAGTTTCTTCCACCGCCATTTTGGACAAATCAATCCGATGACGAGCCGCCGCCGCCGCCGCGGCACGGAAAATACGGTCAACCTGTTCCTGTGTGAAGTGAGAAAATTCCTGTTGAGCCTTTTGCACTTTTTCAATCAAAGCGTCCACACCTTCGGGAGTGGATACAATCAAAGCTTCGTCTTTTTGCACTGACATCTTATTCTCCATAAAATTAAACTGACAGAACAAAGTATAAGAGGAAAAAATAAAACTTCAAGAAAAAAAGGATAAAAAAATATCTACAAAAGTATTTTTTGTTTTTTTAAACGTCCAAACAAAACGAAACTATCCGGAAAACAATGATTTTTTGTTATTTTCCCTTGCGTATTCATTTCCTTTTTTT
>CAVDQP010000085.1:0-890 GCA_963611245.1 Holdemanella biformis | reverse complement strand
CTTGCTTTGTTTTTTCAGCCTTTTTTCTTTTTCCGACTTTTTTCCTTAATTGCGGCTTTTATTTTCCCCTTATTCCGGTGTTTATTTTCCTCGTTTTTTCCAAAAAAGGACAAAAAAAACAGGCAAAAGAAAGCCCCTCTTGCCTGTTTTAAAAAACTTTCGGTTATTCCAACCAATATTCCACCGTAGACACTACACGAACCTTTTTGTGAATTTGATTCGATTCGGAAGCACCGGGGGTCTGATCCTGCGGCAAAATGGAAAACACGCCTTGCTGAGCACGACGAATTTTGCCGACTTTGCTGTCCGCGCTTTTAGCAAATTCGGAAGCGGCCTGACGCGCGTTTTTTGTGGCTTCTTCCAACATCATCGGTTTAATTTCATTCAATCGCGTAAAGATATACGCCACCGGAGAAGAATACTGATTATCAAAAACAACGCCTTTTGCCACCAACTGCGCCGTAGCGCTGAGCGCTTTTTCAACCTGTTCCACTTTGGAAGATTTCAAAACCATATATTGATTCAAAATATAACGGCTCGTCGCGGATTTATCCCGATACGGATTTGTGTCCAGATCGTTTGTTTCCAAACGGCCGATTTGAATTTCATCTTGAGTAAAGCCCTGTTCAAGAAGAAAATCCGTCACCAAACGCTTTTGTTCTTCTATTTTTTTCTGCGCTTCTTGCAACGAATTGTTGGTTGTGACAAATTTGATATCCCACACGGCCAGATCGGCTTGAACATTCATTTCCGCCAACCCTTTGACCGTCACCGTATTATTGTTGTAATGAGTCTTATAATAAAAATACCCGGGAAAAAATCCGCCCCACGCGATACCCAATCCTAAAATCAAAGCTTTCAAAGGGCAACAAGCTTTTTTCGCCAACCGG
>CAVDQP010000084.1:0-4997 GCA_963611245.1 Holdemanella biformis | reverse complement strand
AATGCCGGCTCTGTTATAAAAAAAACAGCTTGCATCCGTCAGAAATACAGGCTGTCTTATTTTGATTTTTCCTAAAAGTTTAGGCTTTATCCAAATAAGCCTTTACAAAAGCGCCGTTGTCGGATATTTGCTGACGAAGTTGTTCGGCCAACATCACGTGTTTGTTACCGGAAGAGTAAACTTTCAACAAAGGTCCGAGCCCCCCAAGGTCAATATCCAAAATAACCGATTCGTGCACCGCCGGTCGGCTGACCAACACGGCGTATCTTTTTTCCGTAAATTCACGACCGGCGATAAAGTTCATTTCGCGCGGGCTGAGATTCCAGCTGGCATAGTCCGCTTCGTTTGCCTGCGGATTTCTGAAGAAAATCACCGTTTGGCATTGTCCGCGGATAACATCGCCTAACCCGTGGCTTTCCAAAAAGTTCGGTTGCTGGAACGCGCAAAGGAACGCTTGCCTTTTTTTACGACCTTCTCGCAAGCCGACAATAAAGCTGTCCTTAAACATCGGGTGTTCCAACATCGGCGCCGTTTCGTCAATCATAATTAAAGACGGATTGCCACTGGCGCTTGCCAAAGTGTGGATTCTGTGCATGATATAGCTGATAACCGCCGGCGCCAAAACGGCGTCTTGGAAAATGTTTGTAAAGTCAAAAGCCATATAATGTGACGACATATCCAGATTGTCATCTTTCGAATTAAAGATTTTCCCGTATTGATCGTCATTGACCCAACGGAAAAGCTCTCGCCGCATATACCCGTTCGGCGAAAAACAGCTTTTATAAAGATTCTTTAAAATGCGTTCTTCCGGTCGTAAATAGTTAAAGGCCGTTGTGACGGCTCTGGCAATTTCCTGTTCGGACAAAGCGTCCGTCCCACCGGTAATGTCCCGCAACCAAGTTCTTAAAAAAGCGCGGTTCGCGGAAGAATCCGGAACGGCAAACGGATTTAAAGTCACATCGGCATCGTCTCCGTCAAAACGGACATAAGGCGAATCCAACATCAACGCGAAAACTTTCGCACCGTTGTTGCGGTCAAAGAAGTAAACGTGCAGATCGTCAAATCGCATCGCCTGTCCGGCTAAGAAAGAAAACAAAGTTGTTTTACCTTGTCCTGTCGGTCCGATAAGTGCCGTATGCCCGACGGCGTAGGGATCCTCTGTCACATGAAATTGAAAGGAGTAAGCCGTTCCCGCAATAGTCTTAAAGTAAGAAATAGGCCCCGGCCCCCAGTCGGATTTGGTGAGACCTTCCGCCGTTTTGTCCATGCTGATGGAACAGGCGACAACATCGGACAGATATAAAAAAGTCCTTGGATACACTTCATACGTCGGGAATTGTGAAAAATAGCTGGCTTGAGCTATCCAACCTTCTCTGACGGGCGTGACATTGTGCAGACGGCAAATTCTTTCCACTTCCTCTTGAGCAAAGGTTAATTCTTCCTTTGTCTCGCCGAATAAGAAAAGAGTCATGGCGTATTCGTTCAATGTTTGCGCATCCGCGTCCGTTGCGTCCAAAAGCTGCATCGCTTCCGTGTATTGATCATACACACCGGGGGACATGCTGGTCATGGCGGCCATTTTTCTTTGTTGCATTAAAATGGCGTTTGCTTTGATAAACGGAATGGATTTGATATTGTGCACAATGTGCAATTCTCCATCAATAGCCATCAAATCCGCGATCATTTGCTCGTCCATAAAATCACCCGGTTTGCGAATGCCCATAACGATGCACAGCTTTTCTTTATCGCCGGCAAAAAAGCGGATAAGCCCCTCATCGCCCGTAAAATGAATGTAATTCGTCGTCAAAAGTGAGTTTAAAACATCGCCTTCCTCCCTGCCAATATGAGGTTGAGGCGGATTTAAAGGACTGGCCAACTGCGCAAACAGCCAAAAAGGACTTTTATCAAAGTTCTTGCCGGTCGGATGCTCTGAAACCAAGACAGGTTGATACGGGTCCATAATAGCCGTTAAAGCCTGCGACGCCTGATCCAAATCCCGCAGAGCGGATTTTCTGTCATTCACGGAAATAACGGCGTAGTGTTTGTTTCTGTAAATGCGTTTCAAATTCACAATCCATCTTTCCGAAATGGAATGAAGTAAAGGATTCGAATGCGGGTGCACTTCTTTCAAAGGCACTCGTTCCCGAATGGTAATGACGCGGGAGGTCACCTCCAGTTCGGCCATGGAGTCAATCCATCTTTTTTTTGCCTCCATCAAGGATTCGCGTTCTTCCGGTAATAAAAGAGTGATGTCCATGCCGTGCAATTCAAAGACTCGCGCCAAAGTGCCGTTTTTGCAATGAATGGTGGCGCCGTCCGTATCAAGATAGGAAAAAGGCAAAAAGTCCGCAACGCGCGTTTCTTGCGGTTTAGGCAAGATATATTCGCCGATTTTCGTGATAAAAAGGGAAGCAAAGGCAATCGCCGCGATGACTCCCAAAAAAGCCACAATGACTTCCGAAGAAGAAACGGTTTGAACCAGCATGTCTATTAAACTGAAAGTATTCATAAACTTTAACAACTCCCTTTTTTCTTTTGCAACCCGACGTCAGGGTGCCAATTTTTTTCCTTTGTCCTTATAGACATTGTGACTGGCGGCGCTTAAAGGCCCCCATGCTTTCATCATATTGGACATATGAGGTTCCCGCACGCCGAATATCACGATTAAAAGGTGAACGGGGATAATCGTTCCGATAAAGACCAAAGGGTTGGCGTCAAACAACGCCATCATGATGAACATCATCGGAAACTGAATGGATAAATTCGCCACAGCCGGAATGAAAGGTGCCCAAAAAAGACGCGGAGGCATGGCGACGGCTTTTAAAATAGGTACTTTCATGAAAAAATCCTTTTAAATTTTTCTTTTTTTTCTTTATACCCCCTCAAGCAGAGACACACAAGAAAAAAAGTAACGGCTCCATAAAATTTTAAGAGTTGGTTAAGGTATCTCCCATTAACGCGTCAGAACTTAAATCTTCCTTTGTGCCGGTCGCGTAGGTAATAATGGCGCCGGCAATGGCGACAACCACCAACCCGATAGCTAAAGAAGCAAACCATGCCCATTTAATTTTACCGAAAATAGCGCCGACCGCCAACCCGACAAGACCGAAACCGCCGACAACGAAAATCACCGTCCGCGTGTTTTGAAAGGTGTCCAGCAGCTTATCCGTTATCGTAAGAAAAAAATTGCTGTCCGAATTCTGTGCCCATCCGGATTGCGTCCACAAAAAACTGAAGGCGATTAAAAAAATCCAAAAAGTTCTGTTTTTTAAATGCATTTTTTATTCCTTATTCTATTAGGAGTGGGGTTACCAATAATATGTTTTGTTGTCGTCTTTTCCCTTTTTATCGCCCTTGTAAATGCCGGGCTTATTTATAGAAATATGTTTATATAAGAGGGTCGTTCATTGTTTGTTGCCAATATGAAACACCGATCACACTATCTTCAATTGTGTAATCTATAATAGCGCCGGCCACGGCCAGAATCATCAACCCCATTAACAGTCCGCCATACCATTTCCAGTTCAGTTTGCCGAAGATTGCGCCCACAGAGGCGGCCATCAATCCGAAACCGCCGAGCACGAAAACAATGCGCCGAACATTTTTAAAAACCTCAATTCCTTTTTCAACGACGCTGTCAAAGGCGTCCGCGGAAAAAGCCGCCGCACACGGCATAAAACAAAATATGATGATTGAAAAGAACAGTATTTTTTCTAACTTTTTCATTTTTTTTCTTTCAATGACTTTAGTCCGTTAAGGTGTCGTTGATATATTTTCCGCTCATTTGAGCGTCATCGCTGTCTATTATAAAGTCAACAAGGGCGCCTGTCAAGGAAATGACTAACAAACCGAAAATCACGCCCATAAACCATTTCCAATTCACGTTTCCGAAAATCGCATTCACGGAAAAAGCAACCAACGCAAAAGCGCTGATTAAAGAGGCAAGCGTGCGAACGTATCCGAAAAATTCGGCGCCCTTGCACAACACAGCGTTAAAAGGATTGTTCGGATCGCCGCAAGTGATTGTCACCTGTGGAGGTGTATAGACTTTTTGCTCTTTTTTTTCCTTGATGTCCTGATCAACGACACATTCCAGATTTTCGGTTAAAACACTGTTAACGGAAGTGAATATGGTTTCAATTTCGGATGTGCTTTTAGGTACTTTATATTTTCCTTTTGGATAGAACTTTTCCTGTATAGCGGAATAAAGTTCTTGTTGGTTTGTAGTTCTTGTGTTTAAATTTAAAGCTTGTCCAAGTTTGTTTATGAATTCACTTTCTCTTCCTTCACACAAAGGAAAACCTCCTTGGGTTAGTTTTTCTAAGACTCCTGGAAGTTGACCGTTATTAGCAAAAAAATTTAAGGCGACTACTTGTTTGCCGTTTTGATATCCTTTTTCCTGCACAAGATAATTAAAACTAGATGTATATTTCTGTGCAAGGCCGTTGTTTTCTATTTTTGATACAAGATCGCTTACACTGGCTTTACTTTCTTGAAACGAAAACGTAAAAATTAAAAAGAACAAAATCAGAAAAAAACGCGTATTCAAAAAACATGTCCGTATTTTCATCTGTTCCCTCGTTATTATTTATAACCGCCGGCCGGATTTTGGTATAAATTTCACCTTAATTTATTAAAAAACATTATAGATCATTTTTTTCGTAAAAGTCTATTAAAAAAATATTTCAGGCCGGTTTTTGCAAGAAATTTAAGATAATTTTGCCAAAATGTAAAAAATTATGTTGTATTTTTGGAAGAAAGAAGATAAAAAAGAAAAAATAATATAGGGCAGATTAGGGTTTTGAATCTTAATTTTCTCATACAGCGCTGTTTTTTTAAGGAAAAATTGAAAAAATGAAAAAGAAAAACCGGTTTAACTTATTCGCCTGTTTCTGTCTGGTGTCGTTTTGCGCTTTCTTTTCCGAAGGCAAAGCGGAGACTGTCGGCATTACAAAATGGCTGAATCCCGACGCGTGGAGAGGCGGACAAATCAAACA
>CAVDQP010000083.1:0-5023 GCA_963611245.1 Holdemanella biformis | reverse complement strand
ACATTGCGGATTCGTTCGACTATAAAAATAAATATGCAATAATTGAATATCTCAAAGAGATATCCAAAATTGATATTTTTAAGCAAATAATCCTAACCCATAATTTTGATTTTTATAGAACTATTTGTAGTAGATTAGAAGGAAAAAGACAAAATCACTTACAAGCAATAAAAAATGGTGAAAACATTTTAATCAAAGAAATACTGTATCAAAATAATCCTTTTGCACATTGGAAAAAGGATCTCAATAGAAAAGAATATTTGGTAGCGTCTATTCCATTTTTAAGAAATTTGGCCGAATATTGTGGTTACCCTGAGGAATATGACAAACTAACATCTTTGCTCCATATTAAACAAACACTTCCCGACCTAACAGTTGCAGAATTTGAAGACATTCTTCACACTTTATGCATAGATAAACGAAGTGAGCATCTATCTTTTACAGAAAAAAACATCAAGGATATTATTTACAATATTGCTGATAGTATAGGAATCGAAACAGATGAAATTATGGAACTAGAGAAAAAAATTGTTTTATCAATTGCAATCCGATTAAGAGCAGAAGAATTTACAATACAAAGAATTAATTCGCCAGAATTCGTTACTACAATAAAGAAAGACCAAACTTATAAACTAATAGAAAAATATAAGGCTCTCTATCCGAATGAGATTGAAAATATCAAAATATTGGATGAAGTTAACTTAATGACTCCAGAAAATATACATTTAAATTCATTTATGTATGAACCTATAATTGATATGTCTAACTTCCATTTAAAAAATTTATACAAAGAAGTTAAAAGGCTAGCAACATCGTAAATATAAAATTCATTAGCGCCTAGTCCGTGTATTACACGACAAGTCCAGCCAATTTGAACAGAGGTTAGATTTTCAACGGCTTTTTCGTTTTTGTGTTATAAAGTTATACCTTCCTTTCCAAATTAGATGTGCTAAACTTGCCGGTAAATATTCAAAAGAACGCAAGAAAAAATTATCCCCTGAACAAGTCAAGGAGAGAAAAGAAAAGATGAAATTAAGAGAAACAAATGTATCTGCCTTAGCACGTGAATTCGGTGTCAGCAGATGTTTATTGTATCAGGTGGCAAAGAATTAAGTGCTGTTACTAACTCTTGCACGGTTAACTTAGAAGGCTCTCTGTGAGGAATCTCAATAGGTGTACATCTGCTCTGGATTTCCGTATTTCCTGTTTGTAGAAGCCATAACGCCGTCTGAAATTGTATGCTGAAAGTTTTTGTTTCCATACTTGAAAAATCATCTTCTTTAGACCAATATTTTGAAGAATTGCCACCGCTTAAAGGCGAACCAGTAATGCAATAAAAATATTTATCCTCTTGCTTCCACTCTGTATGGTTCCAAAGTTTCAGTAACTCGCCTAAAGAGAGCTTAAATGTCTGTGTATATAATGGAAATACGCCACAGCCTTCTATAAAGATGTTATAATAATCAGGTGTTTCAAAAATGAGTTGTTTGTGCTGGTTGGTTAAATCTATATTGTTAAAAAGTGTTTCCAGTGATTGTGTATCTGGTTCAGCCGGTTCAACGTTAAAAAATATTGTCATATTAAAATCTCCGTGTTTAGTCCGCTTTGATTCGTAAGTGGGACAAGTTTGGTTAAATTCACTTTACATTGCTTATTATGCACGAAATTCAGCTATTGTCAAGCCATATACCACCATAAAAAACAAGAATTAATTAAGCGTTACGGAGTGTTATTTATTTCCACACATACTTTTGATGATTTTTCCTGCTAATTTTGTTATTTACTTTTCCAGCCGTTTTTAGGTATAATCTCCAAATCCTTGTATGTCATGCTTAACGAACAATTAAATTTCGATGTCATTTCCGCAAGAACAACATAGACGTATGAGCCTTTCCCGGCATCAGTATAGTGCAGGGCTTGAAAAAAGGGACTTAAAGCAAGCATCGCCCGTATATCATTAAGACAGCTTGGCAATAAATGTTCCTTTTGCATATAATTATTTAGCCTATCTTTGCAATAATAAATACCATCGGAATAAGTGCTGTTTATCTTGCAGAACTTATCTATTTCACCTTAAATAATCATCTCAAATATTTTGTGATTAGGATTTCCTAATGAAATGAAAGCAGCGGTAAAAAGTGGTTCTTGGTTATAAGCGTTCACATCAGCACCGTGCTGCAGAAGTGTTTCAATAACTTCTGAATTTTCATTATCTCTGGCAGCATGCATTAAAGCAGTCCAACCATCTTTATCTATTGCATTCACATCAGCGCCGTGTTTGAGAAGTGTTTCAATAACTTCGGGATTAGGATTTTCTTGTGCCGCATACATAAACGCCGTCTTTCCATTCTCATTTTGTGCTTTGATGTCCGCGCCATTTTCAAGCAAAATTTCAAAGACCTTTTTATCGGGATTACCTAACGCGGCCATCATCAACGGCGTGACATTCTTTACTTCAAGAAATTTACTTTCATCTTGTGGATCTTTATATTTCCGGATGAATTTTACGTTTGCATCTGCACCTTGAGAAATATATTCTTCCAGTTGTTCAGACGTAATGGTTTTCATTAACTCTTCATCGGCAAGAATGTTTTTATCAACTGTTTGCGTGGTAGATACGTTGTCTGGAACAGTATAATCCGCCTCTGCATACACGGCTTGTCCATATAAAGCTGTGCCACAACACAAAACTAAAGCTAAAATGTATTTTTTCATAGTGCTTGTCCTAAAATCAATTAAATAAAATCAATTAAAATTGCATAGCATTTTTATCGTCTGAAACTTCTTTAATATATAAGGATACATTTTCTCTTATGTATTCTTTGCTGCAATCAGATAAAGCGATTTCAATTTTTTCTCGATAAAATATACTCAATTCGGTTTCAGATGTATCTCCTTTGACAAAAAACACATTTGGAATGTTAGTTGGTATTGCTTTTGTATTCGGTGGACAAATCCATACGTTAGGGGCTGAGGGAGATAAAATGTTATAAATTTTTTTTGCTATTTCTGAACAATATATACCTGTTTTATGTTCTGCCCCGAAAGCGACTATAAAGCATTTTTCTTTTGCGTTTGTATCACTCATAATTTAAGTTCCTTTCTTTTATGATTTCAAATAGATTATTATAAAACTCATAATATATTATGATTTTTACTTGTCAATACTAAAAAAATCAAAATCTGATGCGTGGCGCTTAAAATGCAATGGGATTAGTATCTTTATAGAGGATAAGCCAATGCATAGAGATGATTTCATATACAATATAGGCAGACGAATTGCTTCTTTGAGAAAAGCAAAAAGTGTCAGTCAAGAAGAATTGGCTGATAAGTGTGAAAGAGTCGTGAATACCATTTCAAATTTAGAACGGGGACTTGGTGATCCTAAAATCAGCACGCTCAAAAAAATAGCCCGCAGTTTAGATGTCAGCCTGCTTACAATTCTTGATGTTGATGAAGTTAATGACGCTGATTATAAAAAGTCAAACGAAAATGCCATAAATCGTATCATAGCGTTGTTGAAAAAATTAGATGAAAATACACTGTCTATTCTTGAAAAACAGATTGAAGGTTTGTGTAAATATAAAAAGTAAATCCCATTAAAAATTGATGCCTGTTATGCTCGTTTTAAAGACTCCACGCACGATATTTCTCTTTTTGTGGTAGGTCGGTGCTTTAAAAATATGCTTCTGCTCTGTATGGCTTTTAAAATGACTCCTACAACATCATCAAAGCTTTTTCAATATATTTTACGCCACGTACTACACATTTGGTTTATAGAAAAACGTGTGATGGATAACGGAAAGATTTTATTTTCTGGCTGTTATAAAAAAAGCCCTCTTAATGAAGAAGGCTTTTTAACGGATATTTTTGATATTAAGCGCTTTTGCGGACTTTTTTGAAATCAGGCGCGTATTTTGCGACTTCTTCATTTAAATCAATGATTTCATACGCCGTTTCGTCTTCAAACAATTTTCTTAAAAGCTGGTTTGTATGCGCGTGGCCGGAAAAATGTCCTTCAAAAATTCCGATGATAGGCAAGCCCACCTGATACAAATCCCCGACAGCGTCTAAAATCTTATGGCGGACAAATTCATCTTTTGCCTTTAATCCTTCAGGGTTCAAAATAGAATCTCCGTCGACGACAATCGCGTTTTCCAAAGACCCGCCGCGGCCAAGCCCCATAGAACGCAACATTTCGATTTCTTTCAAAAAGCCGAAAGTTCTGGCAAAAGAAATCATTTCTTTAAAGTTTTCTTTTGTCATTTCCAAACTGAAAGCTTCTTTTCCGATGGCTTTTGACGGAAAATCAATATCAAAGTTGATAAAAAGCCCTTCTTCGTCGGACGGTTTTAAAGAAACTTTGATATTATTTTGTTCCAAAGAAACTTCTTTTTTAATTTTTAAAGCTTTTTGAGGAACGCCTTGAGGAATTAAGCCGGCCGATTCAATAAGAAAAACAAAATCGGCGGCGCTGCCGTCCATAATGGGAACTTCCGGTCCGTCGATGTCAATCAAAGCGTTTGAAACACCGTAAGCATTCAAAGCCGCCATCACATGTTCAATTGTTGAAACAGTGACGCCGTCTTTATTTCCCAAGCAACTGCACAGCCGCGTGTCCACAATGTAATTGTATTTTGCGGGAATAAGATTGTCTTTGCCGATAACATCGGTTCTGCGGAAAACAATTCCGTGATCAACCGGCGCCGGATGAAAAATCATCGTAGCCTTTTTCCCCGAATGGACACCAACCCCGACACAGTAAATGGAATTTCTGAATGTTTTTTGTTCATAATCCAGATGGGCACTCATAATGCTTGATATTTCAGCGTTCATAATGTTTTTATATCCTTAAAAAATCTTTTCAGGTAAGCTTAAATTACTTGAGAGCTTTTCAAAGTGCAAATCAAGCTTTGTTACAATTTGTTACAATTATAAAAAATAAGTTGCTTTTTAAATAAGAATAAAGCATTTTATAAAAACTAAAGAGTCGTTGATAAAGATGTTGCTCTTTAGGAAAACA
>CAVDQP010000082.1:3916-5037 GCA_963611245.1 Holdemanella biformis | reverse complement strand
CTCTTGTTTTATTCGGCAGCTTTGCAGTCTTGGCGGCCTGTTCTTCTCTGAAGCCGGATTACACGATCACGGACGCTTCGCATTCGTCCCGCCCCGACTGGATACAACCGGAATATGTCAAGGAAAGCGATTCTTCTGCCAACAGAAAAGAATATCGTTATTATGTGGACAGCTCCGAAAACATCAATCAACGTCTTTGCTTAAAATCAGCGGAAGCCAGAGCCACGCAAAAAGTGGCGGCGGAAATCGCACAAGAAATCGTCAGCCATTATGACGAACGCGTTCTGTCCGATAATGAAACGGCGCAAGAACAATTATCGGAAAATCTGGCACAAAACCTGCAGGTTATTTTGCACGGCATCAGATTCCAAAATCAATATTGGGAAAAAAGAGTTTATAAACAGGAATTAGGCGCTTTGAAGGATTACGCCACGTATAAGTGCGATGTCGTTGTGAAAATCAAAAAGACAGAGATTATTCAAGCGCTTGAAACTTATAAAACTTTGACGGTGCGCAAAATGACCGGAAAAGAAAAAGCAAATCTGGCTGAAGCCGTGAATGACACCATCAGGAATTTGAAAGAACAGGAGGAAAAATGAGATTCCGTTTGTTCTCTGTGGCGATACTTTGCTTTTCTTTGATGCAGACAGCATTATCATCGGCCGGTGCCGAAACGCTTCCCGCGTGGGTGAACAACCCTTATGCGGTCTGTTCCGAAAAAAGCTTTTGCGCCACAGGTTTCGGCGAAAGTCTGACTTTGGCAAAAGCGGACGCCCGAGCCGGTATCGGCAAAATCTTTGAAACAAAAATACGCTCTTCGTTTTCCGCTTTTCTGTCTCAAGAAGACGGCGAAGTTAAATCTTCCGACAGAGAAGTTATTTTGGAAGAAACCGACGCTTTTATGACCGCCGTTGATATTAAAGAAACGTATTCATCTCAGGCGGGCGTTTACGCTTTGGCGGAATTGGATAAAACTTTGGCGGCCTCTTTGCTCAAAGAAGAAATTTCCAAGCTGGACGAAAAAATAGAAATCCTTTTATCCGACACGGAACCTTCTTCGGTCAGAAAAGCGGAAAAGCTGTATGAAAAACGACAATCTTTGAACCAGCGTTATATTATTT
>CAVDQP010000082.1:0-3906 GCA_963611245.1 Holdemanella biformis | reverse complement strand
TATTTTGACCGGCCGGCCGATGTTGGAATTTGTCAGCTATAAGGATATTTTTAAAACGAAAAAAGCCGCCATTGCTCATCAAAACATTTTTCTTTCTTTTCAGGGAGAACAAGACGCGGCAACGGAAAATACCGTTAAGAAAATTTTTATCGACAACGGCTATGTTTTAGAAAAATCCCCTTCGGCTGAAAACCGCCACATTGTTTTTGAAATAAAAAGCAAAAAAGTTCCTATTTCCGTCAATAAGTTTGAAAAATACATTTTTTATTTTTCCATCAAACAAACCGATAACGCAAAAACGGAAAAAGAAATTTTATCCACCGCCGTGGAGGCTGTGGAACTGTCCAAAGAACAGGCGTTGCAAACCGCCTTAGATGAATTTGAATCTTTTTTTCAAGAACACTTGGACGACTTTAATTTATAATCAAAAAAGGAATTAAAAAATGCAAAAGATGATTTTAGCTTTCTTATGTTCGGGCTTTCTTTTTCTGGAAGGCTGCTCCGGTGTAACCGCCGGCCGTATTTCCGCGGAAGAAGGAGATTTAAAAGCCTCCTCCATCACGGATAAATGGATAAAAAAAGATTCTGAAAACGCGGCAAAAGAAATTATGAACCAGTTAGCAACTCACCGCGGTTTTCAACGGTATATGGCAAAATTAAACCACCAGCCCGTTTTGTATATCAGAGATGTCAGCAACCAAACGGAAGACGCTTATTTCCCGATTGCGGAACTGAACAATGCTCTTTTAAAGGAAATTTCCAGAAGCGGAGAGTTTGTTTTGTTGGACAGAGCCGCTTCGCAAAAATTGGAAGAAGAACTGGCTTATCAGCACGGAGGCGCCACAAAAAGGAAAACCGCCAAAAAAGTCGGACAATTTGAAAATGTGGATTTGATGATTTTCGGCGAAATCACTATGCAGAAAATTTCCGAAAAAGGCGAAACCGTCAAACAATACACCGTCAATATGCGCTTGACCGATTTGGAAACAGGCGTTGAAATTGCCCGTATGGACTATGAAGTCCAAAAGTTTATGGAAAGAAGTCGCTTTTCTTGGTAACTTTTTTTCATTTTCGTCTTGTCGGTCCGTTTCAATAATATCCGACGACAAAGACGAAAAATTGCCTGACACCCGCCGTTTTTCTTTTTTTATGTCTCGATAAAGGATAAAAATTTTAAAAACGGCGTTTTTTATCAAAAAAGATATTGACTAAAGTTTTAAAATCAGTATTCTAATTGAGATTTATTACTAATTAGGATAAGATACTATGAAAAGAAACACCTTTCAACGGACGCTGATATTCAACACGCTTCAACAGTTGGGACACGCGACCGCCGACGACGTGCATAAAAACATTGTTCAAACTTATCCGACGATTAGTAAAGCGACGGTTTATCGCAATTTAAATTCTCTGTTTCAAGAAGATTTGATTTCAAAGGTATGTATGCCTAACGGGTCGGATTATTTTGATAAAACCGTTCAAAATCATTATCATTTTAAATGCAACCGGTGTAGTCGGATTTTTGATTTAAAGGAGGTCCCTTATATGGATTCTTTGAATCACATTCAGAAAAACGGTTGCGGTCACATACAGGCGCATGCTTTGCTTTTTTTAGGTATTTGCGCCGATTGCCTTAATTGTTCTCAAAAGAAAGGAAAATAAAATGAAAGAGCTTAAAGGGTCTAAAACCGAACAAAATCTGATGACTGCTTTTTCCGGCGAATCTCAAGCCAGAAATAAATACACTTATTACGCCTCTAAAGCCAAAAAAGAAGGCTACAACCAAATCGCCGCCATTTTTGAAGAAACGGCGAACAATGAAAAAGAACACGCCAAGCTGTGGTTTAAGCTGCTGCACGACGGCGAAGTTCCCAGCACGGAAGAAAATTTAAAAGATGCCGCCGCCGGAGAAAATTACGAATGGACGGATATGTATGCCGGCTTTGCGAAAGAAGCAAAAGAAGAAGGATTCCATGAAATCGCACGTCTGTTCGAAGGTGTCGCCAAAATCGAAAAAGAACATGAAGAAAGATACCGCAAATTGCTTTCGAATGTGGAAAACGGCCTTGTTTTTTCCAGAGAAGGCAATATGATTTGGCAATGTGCCAACTGCGGCCACATCGTTATCGGGAAAAAAGCGCCGGAAATTTGTCCGGTTTGCGCTCATCCGAAATCTTATTTTCAGATAAAAGCGGAAAATTACTAAAAAGATATTTTCTCTGTCCTATAAAGCGGCGCTGTTCGGGCGCCGTTTTTTGTTTTTTCTTTCTTTTACATTTTTGAAGAACTATAATACTTTTATGATTTACGGATTGAATAAAAAAGAGGGGAAAATGAAAAAAGCGCTTTTAATTATTGACGTTCAAAAATCCGCCGTCACGCGACCGGATTTAGCAAAAAAAATTGAAGCATTGCAAGCAAATTATGAAAATATCTTTGTGTCTTTTTTCAAAAATGAAGGCTCGCCTCTTTTAAAATTGCTTGACTGGACAGGGTATGAAGATGAAAGTCCGGCCTTTCAACCCGTGAAAAACGCCGTCATTTTTACAAAAGGCGGTTATTCTTCGTATCTGCCCGAAATGAAGAAGTTTGATGAAATCCATCTGTGCGGCTTTGACACAGACGCCTGCGTCTATAAAACGGCGATGGATTTAATGGAAAACAACACGCGACCGATTGTGTTAAAAGAATATTGCTTCAGTAAAAATGAACAATTGCATCGAATAGGAATGCTGCTGATTGAAAGAAATATCGGCGCCGGCAATATTCGTTAAATCCAGCTTTCATTGAAAATTGTTCTTTCAAGGTCTTTCAATCGGAATATCGGAAGAAGTTTTTTCTTTCAAACCGACAATCACAATGCCGATTAAAACGAATAATCCGCCCATCGCCTCTGCCCATGTGATTTTTTCCGACAGAAAAAGCGCCGCCTCGATCATAGTCAAGACCGGCAACAGATAGTAAACGATTCCTGTCTTGACCGACCCTATTTTTGCCAAAGCGCTGTTCCATGTCAAATACGCAATCACCGAATTGAAAATCCCCAGATAAATAAGCACCGAATATTCAACTTTGCCTAAAGAGGCTATCTGCCCCCAAGAGGTGTTCCACCATAAAAAAGGAAATAAAAGAATCACGCCGACAAAAACGGACGCCGACAACAAAGTCAGTTGAGAAACCTCGGCAGGTCTTTTTTTCTGCAACAAACTGTAAACGGCAAAGCAAAAAGCGTTTAAAATCATCCACATATCGCCGACGGAAAAATTCATATCCAAAATGCCGGCCGGATGCCCTTTTGTCACGATAATCACTACGCCGAACAAGGCTAAAATCGTTCCTATCACCTGATTTTTCAAAACAGGCGTTTTTAATAAAACGGCGGACAAAAGAAAAAGAAAAACCGGCCCTAAAGCGTTCAACAATCCCATGTCAATGGCGTTGGTTGTTCTGGCCGCCACATAAATCAAAGTGTTGTCTAAAACAATACCGGTCAAAGCCAACCAAAAAACATACCAAAAATGGCTTTTAAGATAAGAAAAATTCTTTTTCAATCCTTGAAACGACAACGGCAACAAAACGACGGCGGCTATCAACCAACGACCGAAAGCGAACTCCAACGGTGTCAAAGACGTGACAAACAAACTGGCTAAAACGACATTGAAACTCCAGAAAAAAACAGCCGTAAAGGCTTCCAAATATCCTAGTAAGTTTTGATTTTTCATTTTTATTTCCCCCTTTGCCACCATAGCCGAAAACGCCCAAAAAGAAAATACACCAATAAGGTTGGGGAAAAAACTTGACTTTTTAAGGCAAAAGACTATTCATAAAAGAAAAAGGCGGCTTTTATGAACAACGATTTTTTAAATAAAATATTTTTTTCTTTTTGGTTGCTGGCAAGCTTGATGT
>CAVDQP010000081.1:0-5128 GCA_963611245.1 Holdemanella biformis | reverse complement strand
GACAAAAGAAGAAGCGTGTCGATTGGCGGAACGTTTTAAAATCCCCGCCGTTTTGTCTTTAAAAACGCAAGGAAAAATATCAGGCAAAAATCCGGTGAAGGTGGAAGGCGTCTTTCAAGCGTCCGTTGTTCAGGTCAGCTCCGTGAGTTTGAAGGAATTTTCTTCTTTTATAGAACAGCCTTTTTGTGAATTTTTTTCAAAAGACGGTGTTGATTTTTCAAAAATCGAAGAAATCGATTCGCAGGATTTGAACGCTTTGAGCGAAGATGTGCCGGAAAAATTGGAAAAAGATGAAATAGACATCGGGGAATTGGTGGCACAACTTTTGGCTTTGGAACTGAACCCGTATCCGTGCGCTGCGGGGGAAAAATTGTCCGACTATTTTTCTTCGTCTGAAGAAAAAGAACCAAAAAACAATCCTTTTGCCGTTTTGGAAAAACTGAAGAAGAAGTTATAAAAAGCGTGTAAAATTCGACGGCTTTTTTCTTGTCTATTTTTTAGTATATTTTAAATTTTTTTTGTTGATTTTTGTTGAAATTTTGAAAAAAATCCTTATCATATAATTGTAACAGGCATAGACAAAAGGAGGCAATTATGAATCCGATACAAAACAGCGCTAAAACGGAAGAACGCCGCAAAATGGCGGAGCAGGAACTGCGTTTTATTGAAGAATATAAAAAAGATCTTCTGTCGCGTCAGGAAAATGAAGCCTTGTCTCGCGAAGAAGAAGAAAAAATCAAGGAAAATCTCTCTCTTTCTTCTGAAAAGTCAAAAGAGTTGAAAAAGATATATGACACGGGCATGGACGATTCTTTTTCTCATATAGTTGGACGAACCGCCGGATATGACCAACTTTTTGTCGGCGCCGCGATGGAAAAGTTCGATGAATATTTTGCGGACGGGGATATCGATCACGGCGAGTTGTCTTCTTTGATGGGGCATTATCAACTGGTTTTGCGTGAATATTCCATTGCTTCCGATTTTTTGACAAAAGTGAATAATTTGGGGCCTGAATACGCGCATTTGAAAGATTCGGCCAAACAATTGGTGGCTCAATTGAATGTCGCTTTGCGTCAGTCGCGGTGGGTGGCTCAAAAGGCAAAGGCGATTTATCAGGATAAAACTTCCGAATTGGCAGAAGCAACAACGGAAAGCAATAAAAAAGAAAAGAAACAAGGGCCGAAAGGCAAAGGAAAACAGCGGCCTATTCCCCAATTGCAACTGGATCCGGACGGCGTGCGTTTGCTGTTCGGAGCCGTTAAGGATGTGAAGAAAAACGCGCCGATATTAAACGGAATGACGGCGAAACAAAGGGCGCATCTGATTAACGCTATGTCGCCGGAAGAAAGAGAAGAGTCGTTTTCCGAGGTGACCGCTATGTTGACGCATATTTACTCTTATCAAGGGGAAAAAGAAATGGAAACGGCGGCGCACGATATTTTCGCGGAACATATCCTTCGTTTAAGCAAAGAACGGGAAAATGCCTAAGGTCTTTTAATAAAGACTCTTGGTTTTTACGTAAAAAAAGGGGAGGGGCAACTTTCCCCTTTTTTATAAAGTTTTTTTGAAATGGACGGATTTTGAAAAAACGCTTTTTTGAAGTTTTTCTGCGTTTTTTAAATGGACAAGCGCTTTTTTGAAGTTTTTCCATCGTTTTGAAAAAGCCTCTGTCTTTTGTCGGCGTGAAAAAAAAAGAACAAAAAGCCGAAATTTTAAGAAAAAATCCGTTGACTTTTGAATAAAAAAAAGATATAAAGTCTTCGCATTTAAAAAGTTAGTAAAAAAATGGAGAGGAACCATGAAACGTACATATCAGCCAAGTAAACTGGTTCGTGCCCGCCGTCATGGGTTTAGAAGCCGTATGGCAACAAAAGGCGGACGGGCTGTTTTGAGCTCCCGTCGTGCTAAAGGACGCAAAGTTCTTTGCGCTTAAATCGATGCGGGTTGTTCATCAGCGTATCAAAAAAAGAAGGCAGTATGAATTACTGGCAAAGCTCGGGTGGAAAGCAGTCACGCCGGGCTTTGTTTTGTTGGCTGCGGAACAAAAAAAACAAAAAGATAAATTTTTAACGGATTATCCTCGCGTCGGGTTTACGGTTACCAAAAAAATCGGTAATGCTGTTGTGCGTAATCGTTTGCGGCGCCGGTTGAAAGCGTTGGCCTTTTCAATGTTGAATCGTTGCGGAATGGCGGGCGTGGATTATGTGATTATCGGCCGTGTGTGCGGTATCGACAGAAATTCTTTGTTTTTGGCTCGGGAAATGGAAAAGGCGTTTGACGCCGTTAACGCTCATTTGAAAAAGGCGCGGCAGGATTGCTTGTGACCGATATTTCCGATAAAAGGAAAAATAAAAAAAGCAAACCGATTGCAAGAGGGCCCCTTTTGTTTTAAGTTGTTTTAAAAAGAAAAAAGTATTTAAAAAAATAAAGGCGGTTTTTTGAATAATCCTTGCAAACAAGGGGCAAAAAATGAATGTAGCGCAAAAAATATGCGTTTTATTGATAAAAGGATATCAGGCAACTTTTTCTAAAATGTTGCATTGTTGCCGGTTTTATCCGACATGTTCCGAATACGCGTTGCAAGCTGTTCGAAAGCATGGTGCATTTAAGGGTTGTTTTTTGGCTCTGAAAAGGGTATTAAAATGTCATCCCTTCCATGAAGGCGGCGTGGACGAAGTGCCGGCTGTTCGAAAAAAATGAAATATAGAAAACAGGAAATTAAAAATGAATCCGAATGATGAAGATACCGAACAAAAAAGTATAATCCTTGCATTTATTGTTTCTTTATGTCTGGTGATGGGCTTTAATTATTTCTTTTCGGCCCCTGTTCCGAAAGAAACGGCGGTGGTGGAAATTCCGGCCTCTGAAATGGCGGCCGTCGTTGAAAAAGAAGAAAATCCGTCGCAGACAGATGGTAAAGATATCTTTATTCCTATTCAAACGTCGACTTTGGCGGGAGCTGTCAATTTGAAGGGGGCTCGTTTGTCGGAATTAACTCTTTTAAAGTATAATCAGACGGTGAAAAAAGGAAGCTCTCCTGTGCAGTTGTTGCGTCCTGCAGGGTCAAAACAGGCGTATTTCGCCGATTTTGTCTATCTTTCAAAATCAAAAGATAAAAAAGTAAAAGTGCCGACATCTTCTTCCATGTGGCAGGTAAAAGGCGGAGCTGCGGCCGCCGAATCGGCTGTTTTAACGGAAAAAGAACCGCTTGTTCTGGTGTATGATAACTCGGAAGGATTGGTCTTTGAAAGAACAATCAAAGTTGATGATTTATATATGTTTTCCGTGGAAGATAAAATCTTTAATCACACGGAAAAGCCGGTGGAGCTGTCTTCCGTGGGAAGAATTATCCGCATAAATCCGAATATGGTTCAATCTTCGTCCGTTCACGAAGGGTTTGTCGGTGTGTTAAATGACAGACTGGAGGAAGAAAAATATAAAGCTGTTTTGGAAAAATCGCAAAAGTTTACTTCCACAGGAGGGTGGCTGGGATTTTCGGATAAATATTGGTTGACGGCGTTGGCGTATAATCCGACTTTGCCGCAGGTGCAAAGTGAATTTTCTTATCATGAAGAAAATCATCAAAATGTGTTCACGGCTTCTTATCAAACGCCTGTTTTTGTCATCTCTGCCGGTGAACAAAAAACGGATAAAACGCACTTTTTCGCGGGACCGAAAGAAATAGGATTGCTGACCCGTTATATGAAAACTTTGGATATCGATCGGTTTGATTTGGGGATTGATTTCGGTTGGTATTATTTTTTAACAAAGCCGTTTTTGTATATTTTGGAATGGATTAACTCTTTTGTCGGGAATATGGGCGTTGCTATTTTAATTTTTGCGTTTTTGATTAGATTGCTTTTGTTTCCTTTGGCCGGCAAATCTTACGAAGGCATGGCTAAAATGCGCAAGTTCCAGCCGAAAATCAAGGCGTTGCAGGAACGATACAAAGATGACAAAGTGCGTATGAATCAGGAAATGATGCAATTATATCAAAAAGAAAAGGTCAATCCTGCGGCCGGTTGTTTGCCGATGTTGATACAAATCCCGATTTTCTTTTCTTTGTATAAGGTGTTGTCGGTATCCATTCAAATGAGACAGGCGAAGTTTTTCGGGTGGATTAAAGATTTGTCCTCGCCGGATACCAGTTCCATTTTTACTTTGGGCGGTCTTGTGGATTGGCCGATTCCGAATTTTCTGAATATCGGAATATGGCCCGTGTTGATGGGGTTGACAATGTTGTGGCAACAAAAGCTGACGACGCCGTCCAGCGCCAATGACACGGATCAGACAAAGGCAATGCGTTGGATGCCGATTGTGTTTATGTTTATGTTCGGGCGCGTCGCTTCCGGTTTGGTGATTTATTGGACATGGAGCAATCTTTTATCCATAGCGCAGCAAAAATACATTATGTATCGTTATGATAAAAAAGAAGCCTTGATGAAAAAACGTCTTTAAAGCGTGTTTTGCTTTTAAGGAGTTGTCCTTTTTTGTGTGGCGATAAAAATAAAGAATCGTTCTCTCTTTTATCTGAAAGAAGGTTTGTTTCAAAATAAAATAAAGGAAAACAAAAATGGAAATAACCAAAAACGAAATAAAAGAATTTTTCAAAAAAGAAGCCGTTTTTGTTAAAGGCGCCACGTGTGTCGATGAGTTGCCCAAGCCTTTTTTGAACGAGATTGCTTTTGCCGGTCGTTCCAATGTCGGAAAATCTACGTTAATCAACGCGTTGACGGGACAAAAGAATTTGGCAAGAACCTCTTCAACCCCGGGGCGAACGCAAGAAGTGAATTTTTTCAGGCTGGGAAATAAAATCCTTTTGGTGGATTTGCCGGGGTATGGGTATGCCAAAGCGCCGGATAAAAAAGTCAAAAATTGGACGGGATTGATCTTTGATTATTTGAAAGGCAGAGTCCCTTTGCGCCGTGTTTTCCTGTTGATTGATGTTCGGCAAGGGGTGTTGAAAAATGATATGGACGCGATGGAAATTTTGGATAAAGCGGCTGTCGCTTACCAAATTGTTTTGACAAAGGCGGATAAAGTCAGTCCGGCGCAAGCGCAAAACGCTGTTGTTAAAATTCAATCGTTGGCGGAAAAACATCCGGCGATGTATCCGGATATTCTGTTG
>CAVDQP010000080.1:2120-5398 GCA_963611245.1 Holdemanella biformis | reverse complement strand
AGAAAAGAAAGCCCTTTACCGTGCCGACACGGCACCGGATAACTTTTCTTCGATTTGTTTTGTGCCGGACATTTTTTCAACCGGACCGACGCCGATTAAAGTCGGCTTTGACCGAAACAGAAGAGCCAAGATTTCTTGCAGGCTTTCATTTGAAACGGCGTTTATTTGCGCGACGGATTCTTCCACAGAAGAAACTTTGTTTTTATCCAACACTTGTTTGGCGTTTCGTTCGCATCGGGCGGACGTACTTTCCAATTTCATTAACAACTGCGCTTTTAACTGGTTTTTTGCCCGTTCAATTTCTTCTTTGTCAAACCCTTTTTGCGCTTTAATCATCTCGTCGGACAAAACGGATAAAAGATCATGCGCCTCGTTTTTGCCCGTCCCCGCGTAAATCATAAAATCGCCCGTGTCTTGAAACGCCCGAGCATACGCGAAAATGGAATAAACCATTCCCCGTTTTTCACGAATTTCCTGAAATAAACGGGAAGACATACCGCCGCCTAAAATCGTGGCAAGTATCTTTTGCGACATATGCAGCGGGTGATGAATGCCGACTCCGTTCAGACCGAAAAGAAGATTGACTTGTTCAATCGGGCGGGCTTGGAAAAACTCGCCGCCGACATATTCGGCTTTTTGCGCATCGTGACCGCCGTCTGTCCGCAGATTTGCAAACAACTTTTCCGCCATGTCAACCACAAATTCATGCGATATGTTGCCGGCCGCCGAAAGCACCAGCCGTGGCGCGGTGTATTCTTGATGCATATAATTTTTCAACTGTTCGGAAGAAATGGCGGATACCGTTTCTTTGCTGCCCAAAACAGGACGACCCACCGCCTGTTCGGGATACGCCACCGTCCCGAAATAATCAAAAATAATATCGTCCGGCGAATCGTAAGCTCGACCGATTTCTTGCAACACAACGGCCTTTTCTTTTTCAAGCTCTTGCGCGTTCATGGTGGAATTTTGCAAAATATCCGCCACAATGTCCATACCTAAAAGAGCGTCTTGCTTCAACATTTTGACGTAATACGCCGTCTTTTCTTCGGACGTGTAAGCGTTCATATAGCCGCCGACATTTTCCACTTCTTCCGCGATTTGAAGAGGAGTCCGGCGAGTCGTTCCTTTAAACGCCATGTGTTCCAGCAAATGAGAAATTCCGGAAATTTCCGGCGTTTCAAACCGCGAACCTACGCCGCACCAAACGCCCAAAGAAACCGTTTCAACCTCTTTCATTGTATCCGTCACAACTCGCAACCCGTTTGATAACCGAGAAATTTGTATCATATCGTCCTCTTTTTTTCATTCTTTCATAAAGAAAAATATTTCAACTTGCTTGCCTGTCTGTCAAAAAACGCCTTCTTTTAGAAGGAGAAAAAAGACTTAAAATAAGCGTTTTTTTCCTTTCAAAACGCAAGACACAAAAAATCCCCTTCACGGGAAGGAGATTTTGTGTTCTGTTTCAAATTTATTTCATTTCAATCGGGAAAATTTGCACCGTTCCGGCCGGAACAGAATCGCTGTTCACAGAATCGTCGACGTTAAGCGATTCTTGTTCATAAGACCGCCGATACATCGGCTCCGCTTTTTTCGGCTCTTGCCTGAAAGAAGGTTCCGCCTCAACCTTATCGGAATTCATGTAAACCGGCTTTCCGATACCGTCGTGTTCGGGAGGAATCCGCTTTTTCACGTCCTTCAATGTTTTTTCATAAGACGATTGTTGCTGTTTGATATACGTATTCAAACCGGCGTTATCTTCCTGCAAGGTTTTGTTTTCCTCTTGCAGTTTTTCATAAGACGATTTCTGTTGTTCAAGAGAATCGCTTAATTCCGCCTTATCCTCCTTCAAAAGTTTATTTTCCTCTTTCAGCTTTTCATATTCAGCCAAATCCTGTTTTGCAAAAGAGTTCGGATTGTCTTGCAAAGAATTGAACCGCAACAAAGCGTATCCGACGCCGCCCCCTTTAGACGCTTGCGACGTTCCGATAACATAATGCGCCCCGATTAAACCATAATCCAAATCAATATAATCAATGGAATACGTCATATTCACAAGCGTTCGAGCCTGCGCCGTAAAATCACAATTAAAGCCCGATGTTTCAATGCGAATCGTATCCGCGCTGGAAACCTTCATTCGGCTGACGGCCGCCTGACAAGAAAAACGCGCGTCATTGTTCAATGACATTTCGTAATCAAACGACATTTCCAAAGCCGAAGAGGCCAACGCCGGTTTGACATCAAGAATTTTGGCGGATTCGACAAAAACCTTTGCCGGCGTAATTCCGGCCATCACATTAAATTCCAACCCGTTTTCATAACAAACGCGGTGGACTTGGTCCGCCTCACATAACAAAACAGGCTGCCCAACATTGTTTTCAAAAAAAGAAACAAGTTGATTATATAAAAATTCCCGAGTCATCGTTTGAGATGCCGCCGCGCATTGTCTTTCACGGCATACGACAACGGAAGTCGGGGTAACCGCCTGCGCCCATGCATTTTGAGCCAAAGCGAAAGCGGATAAAGCAAGAACGGATTTAATGGAATGATTCATTTGTTTTCTACCTTATATTGACCAATATATCTATCTTTTAAGCACATTATATACTTTTTTGCAATTATATTCTTTTATTTTTTGTCATTTTATTTATTTTTTATTTTTTATCGTTCCCGTCAGTCGGCGGATAAATGATAAAAATTCCAAATACTTAAAACGGAAAGAGCCAGATTTAACGGAACGGCAAAATCAAAAGCAGAAAGCCATTTCAACTCACGTGGTGCAAATCCCCCTTCCGGTCCGATGAAAAAAGCCGCTTTTTTTTCAATCGGGGGCAGAAAATGCTTTTTTCCCCGCTCATTTAAATAGCATAAAGTTCTGCTTTCGTCCCATTTTTTCAAAAGATCTTCCAACCCGATAGCGGGCGTTATCTCCGGAATAGTCAACCGTTCGCTTTGCTCGCTTGCCTCTGTTGCAATCAAGCGGAATCTGTCCAAATTCAAACGAGACGCGTTCGTTCTTTCCGTCAAAACGGGAATCATCTTTGAAACGCCCAATTCCGTTGCCTTTTGTATCATCCAATCCATCGGCTCTTTTTTTATCGGCGCGAACAACAACCAAGCGTCCTGACCTTCCTGTCGGGGTTGTTCTTCCAACAAAGAAATCATTTGCAAGGAGGCCTGTTTTTTTCCTTCAAGAGTTAAAACGCCCTCCCACAATCCTTGCCGGCCGTTAAACGCCAATACTTTTTCACCTTTTTGAACACGCATCACATGAACCAAGT
>CAVDQP010000080.1:1669-2110 GCA_963611245.1 Holdemanella biformis | reverse complement strand
CATCTAAATAAACGCGAGGCATTTTATTCTTTCCTTTCAAAGAAAACCAAGGTTAAATCGTCCGCTATCGGTTGTTTAACGGCGGAAAAAAATCCTTTTGTCACAGATTGAATCGTCTCATCGGCACCATCGGCGGAAAAATGAGAAAATATCTTTTCGAAAATATCCTTATCATTCATCAACTTGCCGTCGGCATCGGGAGATTCAATCAAAGCATCGCTGTATAAAAAGAATTTTGTTCCTTTTTCAAAAGGGACCTCTTTTCTTTCATACACGACATTTTTTTTAATTCCCAAAGGCAGACCGAACGCCGTCAAAACCCTTTGTTTCCCATCGGCCGACAAATACAAAGGATTGGGACAACCGGCACCGGAAAAAATGATTTTATTTTTCTTTAAATCAAAAATTCCCAACAAAAAAGTCGCGAATTGTCCTCTCGGC
>CAVDQP010000080.1:0-1659 GCA_963611245.1 Holdemanella biformis | reverse complement strand
TCGATACAACTGTTCGTTCAAAAAAGCCAAACACACTTCCGGCCGTTCAAACAAAACAGGACTCATCTGGTTTGTCAAAGCGTCTAATCGGAACGTATTCAACGCCGCCGACACGCCATGTCCCGAAAAATCGCAAATATAAAAAGCCAATTTTGACTCGTCGACGGGTATCAGCTCCCAAAAATCGCCGCCCAGTTTGGAAGACGGTTCGAAATAAAAGGAAATGTCGACTTTATATGTTTCTCGAACACCGTGCAACATTTCCTCTTTCGGCAATAAATCTTTTTGCATTCTTTGAGCCAAAGCCAGCTCTTCGTTGATTTGTCCCAACTGTGTTTCCAATTTTGAAATCAAAAGTTTGTTTTCCAAATGCACTCGCACTCGGGAAAAAAATTCCAAAGGATTGATAGGTTTGGTGATAAAGTCCGTCGCGCCGGCGCTGAAAGTTTTGTCTCGTGCCTCTCTGGTATCGCTCGCCGTTTGAATTAAAACGGGAATATCCTTTGTTTCCTTGGCCGACTTTAAACGATGCAACACCTCATATCCGTCCATACGCGGCATAGTAATATCCAAAATCACCAAATCCGGCTGGAAAGAAACAACTTTTTGCAAACCTTCCACCCCGTCTTGCGCCGTTTCAATCCGATTGATTCCGATAACATTCAACAACCGGCGCACCATAATCAGATTGCTGGGATTATCTTCAACAATCAACACTTTTGACACGCTTAAATCGGGCCTGTGGACGATGGCGGCTTTTTTATCTTGATTTTTTTCGGGCACATCGGCAAAGCTTTCGTAAGGAGACGTATCCGCCGCGTGTTCTTTTTCTTTCAAACTGAAAGTCAAAGTAATTTCCCGTCCGAAATCGTCCAAAGTGCAAGAATCGGCAATACCCGCGATGATAAGCAACCCTCTGCCGGATTTTCCTCTGCCGCAAGAAGCAAGAGACTGATGCTGGCTCATCGCCGCCGGCATTTGATAGCCGACACCTTCGTCTCTAATGCGAATTTCCAGCTTTTTTTTGTTCCAACACGCTAAAATTTTAAGACTTTTATCCGCGTAATCGGGATTGTGAATCCTCTCGTCCAAAAGACGGCCGTATTCCGTTAAAATCGAAGCGGATTGCCGATATTCGCTGCCTATTTGCAGATTGCCGTGTATCAACCCGTTTACAATCGCTTCATGAAGCGCAAAATGTATACCGATTATCCTTGTTTTTGAAAGGGGAAGTCTTTTACTTAACGCCTCCACAAAAATTTCCGCGACATTCACGTTATACACCACGGGAGAAGTCAGCAGAACTCCCATTTTTCGAAAGCTTTTCGGCACATGAGCCGCTTTAGAAAAAAAATCGGCAATAGCCTCTTTATGACAACGACCGTCCACCACATATTCGACAGGACGAGACAAAATCTCTGTCAGATTTTCTTCCGTGACAGCAGACAACAAAACAGACACGCGCGGCGGCAATTCTTCCGACGCCATCGTTTTTTTCAAAAAAGGATCGGTTTTGGACGGCCATAAAGGAAGCTTGCAGGCGGTCGCTATGTCTTGCGCCCGTTTGACTGAAATTTTTTCGTCGGCTGTCAGATAAAGCATTTTTTCCTCTTTTTTTGTTTTTTCGTCCTTTTTTATCTGTTTTTATTCTTTATAAAG
>CAVDQP010000079.1:0-5479 GCA_963611245.1 Holdemanella biformis | reverse complement strand
GTTGGCGCCGGATATGGATTTGTCTTTGTTTTCAGAAGTGCTTGACTGCCCTTCCGTTTTAAAACTTTTTCACGCCGCCCGACAAGATATCGAAATTTTTTTCCATATGAATCATAAAATTCCGGCGCCTGTTTTTGATACGCAGGTGGCGGGTATGGTCATCGGATTGGGAGATGCGGTCAGCTATCAGGGAATCGTGAATATTTTCCTTCACGCCCAAATTACAAAGGAAATGCGTTTTTCCGATTGGTCAAAACGTCCTTTAACGGCTGATCAGATTAAATATGCGTTAAATGATGTGCATTATTTGATTCCCGTTTACGAAAAAATACAAGCCGTTTTGGAAAAAAAGAATCGTGCTTCTTGGATGCAGGACGAAATGCAGGTTCTTTTATCGCCGGATACGTATGATCCGGACCCGATGAATCTTTGGAAAAAAATAAAAATCAACACAAAAAAGCCGATTGTTTTCAAAACGTTGCAGATGTTGACGGCATGGCGTGAAATTCAAGCACAAAGAGCGGATAAACCGCGCCGGTCGATGTTGAAAGACGACGCTTTGATTGAATTGGCGATGGCGCGTCCGACCAGTTTGGAAGCGTTGAAAAGTCTGCGTGGTATGTCGGCCGGACATTTCCCGAAAAGCACGCGGGGACAGGAAATTATTGATTTGATTAAAAATGTCTCTCTGACGCCCGAGGAAGAAAAAGCATTTTCTTTTTCTGCGGCGCCTAAAAGACAGGTGGTGTGTCACGGGTGCGTAGAAGCTTTGCGCCTTCTTTTGGATTGCGTCGGAGAGGCCGAACAAGTCGCGCCGAAAATTATTTGTCACGCCGATGATTTGCCTCAAATAGCGGCAGAGGGCAAAAACGCCGATGTACCGGCGATGAAAGGGTGGCGTTTCGAAATTTTCGGGCGCTATGCCTTAAAATTGACGGAAGGTAAAATCGGTTTGTTTTTTGATCCGGTCGAACAAAAAATGAAAATAACGGAAAAAATTTAAGAAAGTTTTTTACTTTATCCAAATTGCCGAATATTCCCTTTGCGGATTTTCCGGTTCTCTGCGATAGCTTAAATAGTCTGCAAAACGGTAAGTATCCACGCCGCTTGCGGACAGATGTTCCGGTTTTATGCCGGATGCCAACAATCTTGATGTAACATACTTTTCAAAATCAAAATGAATAAGGCCGTTTTCTGTAGAAAAAAAATGAAAGTCGCAGACAGGAAACAAACTTTTCATATCTTCTTTGACGATAAAGCTTTCTTTTTGCAGACAAGGCCCGACGGCCGCGTAAATGTTGGACAGACAAGCTCCTTCCTGTATCATGGTCAAAAGAGTTCTTTCCAAAACGCCTTCAAGAGCTCCTTTCCAACCGGCATGGGCCGCCGCGATGATTTTTGATTGAGGGTCGGCGAATAAAACGGGAGCACAATCGGCTGTTTTTATGGTCAGACACAGATTTTTTTGCCGTGTGACAAGACCGTCCGCCTCAAGAATTTCCCCTTCTTCAGGAGGGCGTGTTAAAACAATCACATTGGAAGAATGAATTTGCTTCAATGTAATCGGACGAGACAATTGTTTTGAATCGTTTTTGTTAAAAAAACCGTGCTCTATAAAAGAAAGAGAGGATAAAACATCAGATTTTATCATTATTTTCCTTTTGTTCTTTTCTTTCCTGTTTTCCTGCTTTATCCAGACATTTTTCCTTGAAATGCCGGATAGGGTGCATTTTGCGCAACGCCGCAATTTTGGCGCGTCTTGCGTCTCTTGTGTTAATCCATTTCAAAGTGGCGTAATATCCGACCCAACCGGAAATAATCGCCCAAGGTACACACCCCAGCATCATGGCGACGCCCCAATCTTGTAAAAACAGCTTAAAGAAAAGCAACAGAGATTCTACGACAGAAACATCTTCTTTGAACGGAGACACCAAGGAACTGAACGCTTCATATCCGATTTGTTGAATTTGTCCCATTAAAATTTTTCCGCTGACAAAGAAAAGATAATATGTCGGCACCAAAGTAAAGACATTCGTCACCCACGTCCAAGCCAAAGCAATCGCCAAATTAAAGTCCCATTTGAAACATTTCTTTGCAATCAGCCATGTCATAAAGACTAAATACATCTGTATGCCGATAAGCGGCGTCATCGCCCACATCAAACCGACTAAAGACCCTCTGGCCGTATAGCTGGGGGGTTGATTGCTTCTTAAAATAGGAACAAGAATTTTGAATTTAACAAGGCGGACAAGCCCGTCCCAAAAAGATTTTGCTTTTCCCATTATGCTCCTTTATTGTTTTTGTTGTGTTGGTAAAAAATAAAAACGGAATAAAAAATCAACATCGTTCCGAAAGCCATCATCGGAGCGCATAAAAGTTGTCCCGTGGTGAAGCTTTTATACACAAAACCCAAATGAGCGTCCGGTTCTCTGAAATATTCCAATTCAAACCTGAAAAGTCCGTAAAGAATAAAAAATAAACCACAAGTCAATCCTTTGATGCTTCTGACCTTTTTGGACAACCACCAGATGCCGTTTAACAAGCAAAACAGAACAATGCCTTCCATGAATGCTTCATATAATTGACTGGGGTGACGCGGAAAAAAACCGCCGTCCGGAAAACGAACGGCCCAAGGAACGGCCCGTGTGACTCGTCCGAATAATTCCCCGTTGACAAAGTTGGCAAGCCGACCTAAAAACAATCCGACGGGGGCGACGCAGACAACCATGTCGCCCGTTTCCAACAAGCTGATTTTCTTTCGTCGGCAAAAAAGAATCAAAGCCAAAATAACGCCTAAAAGTCCGCCGTGAAAAGACATTCCGCCTTGCCACAAGGCTAAAATTTTAGCAGGATTTTCTTTGTAATAAGAAAAATTGTAAAAAAGAACATAGCCCAACCGGCCGCCCAAAATAATTCCCAACATACCCCATAAAAGAAAATCGTCTATTTTCAAAACGGTAAAGGCCGATTTTGAAAAAACGGACATTTTCCTTAATAAAAACCAAGCCGCCAATATGCCGAAAATATAGGCTAAAGAATACCATCGAACGGCAAAAAAACCTAAATCCAAAGCAATAGGATTCAAATTTGGAAAATCAATGCCCGTATACATTCTGACCTATCCTTTTTTTTCTTTAAGGGGTTTGTTTTTCTTTTCTTTTTCGGCGAAGAGAGCCTTCTTTTTCCGCCTTTGTTTTGTTGTTTTTTTGATGTGTTATGCCGTCGCTTGGCTCTTGTTTTCCTTCATTGGTCGAAGTGTCGCCTTTCTTATTGTCTTTTTCAACAAAAGCAGAGGTGGCCGGCACGGTCGGTCTGGCTTTTTTCCTTCTTTGTTTTTTCTTGAAAAGAGTTTCGCCGGATAAAAGACGCCCGATTTCGTCGCCGGAAAGTGTTTCATATTCCACCAGACTTTGCGCCAAAAGTTCCAGCTCTTTTTTGTTGTCTGTCAAAATGGTTCTGGTTTTTTCATAAGCCTGTGTAATGACTTGTTTTATTTCCTCATCTATTTGCAAAGCCGTTTCGTCGGCGATATTTTTCCTTTTTGCCAAAGAATAGCCGAGGAAAACTTCTTCATCGGGTTCGTCATAGGAAATAGGCCCCAGCTTGTCGCTCATACCCCATTGCGTGACCATGCGGCGGGCGATTTTCGACGCCACCTGAATATCGTTGGACGCTCCCGTTGACACGTGTTCTTTGCCGAAAATAATCTCTTCCGCGACTCGGCCGCCGAATAAAATGCTTAATCGGGTTTTTAAAGCTGTCTGAGAAACGGAATATTTATCCTTTTCCGGTAATTGCATTGTGACACCCAACGCGCGACCTCTCGGGATAATCGTGACTTTGTGCAAAGGATCCGCTTCCGGCAAATGCAAAGAACAAATAGCGTGCCCCGCTTCATGGTAAGCCGTCATTTTCTTTTCATCGTCGTCCATCACCATGGAACGGCGCTCCGACCCCATTAAAACTTTGTCTTTCGCGTCTTCCAAATCTTGCATCGTTACTTTCAGCTGGTTGCGTCTGGCGGCAAGCAAAGCTCCTTCGTTCACAAGGTTGGCCAAATCGGCGCCCGAAAAACCGGGGGTGCCTCGCGCCAAAACGGAAATATCGACATCAGGGGAAAGAGGAACTTTCTTTGTGTGGACTTTCAAAATAGCCTCGCGTCCTTTCACATCGGGATTCGGAACAACAACCTGCCGATCGAATCTTCCCGGACGCAACAAAGCGGGATCCAACACGTCGGGTCGGTTGGTGGCCGCAATCAGAATAATGCCGGAATTTGTTTCAAAACCGTCCATTTCCACCAACAACTGATTTAAAGTTTGTTCTCTTTCGTCGTTTCCTCCGCCCAATCCGGCGCCTCTGTGCCGACCGACAGCGTCAATTTCATCAATAAAAACAATGCAGGGAGCGTTTTTTTTCGCTTGTTCAAACATATCCCGCACGCGAGAAGCGCCGACGCCGACAAACATTTCCACAAAGTCCGAACCGGATATCGTGAAAAAAGGCACTTTTGCTTCGCCGGCGATGGCTTTTGCCAACAAAGTTTTTCCTGTTCCGGGGGCGCCGACCAATAAAACTCCTTTCGGAATTTTTCCGCCTAATCTTTGAAATTTGGCCGGTTCTTTCAAATAATCCACAATTTCAGTTAATTCTTCTTTTGCTTCATCTATACCGGCCACGTCTTGAAAGGTCACTTGCCCTTTTCCACCCAAAAGACGCGCGCGAGATTTGCCAAAACTCATGGCTTTCCCGTTGCCGACGGACATTTGTCTTGCAAAGAAAATCCAAACGCCGATGAACAGCAATAACGGAAACCAAGAAATGAAAATATCCAAAAAGAAAGAGGATTCTTGCGTCGGCGGAACGGCGGAAACAGTCGTTCCGTTTTGTTCCAAAGAGGGGAGTAAATCCGATTCGGGAGGCAAATAAGGCACATAACTTTCAAAAGAAGTTCCGTCTTTTAAAGTGCCGCGCGCCTCTTGTCCTCGAAATTGAATTTCCTTAATTGTTCCGTCTTTCGCCTGTTTTGAAAGTTCCGAAAAGGAAATTTTTTGTGTCTTTAAGGCGGTCTGCGGGGTGTAAAAGAAATTCGCAGCCGCAACGACGGCGATAAATATCAGCACCCAATAAAGAAAATTTTGTTTTGTTTTATTTTGTTTCGGCATATTGTTTCCATCTTTCCTGTGTCAAATTAAAAGCGTCCAAAAAAACGCATTCAAACCTTCGGCTTTCATTAAGATGAGGTTTTTCTTTGTTTCTGTCAAGAGAAGGAATGCTTAAAAGTGTTTTTTTTCCGTCGGCGCTGTAAAAAGCGGGCCAACTTTTTTGCACTTGCGCGGGAATAGTCGGAAGGACGGCTTTTTTTAAAGCGGCAATGACAACCTTTTCAGAGACTCTGACAAGGAATCTGTCCCAAAGAACGGTTTTGTCGGGCAAAAGAATTCTTTCTTTTTCCATGCAAGCGGGTTCTTTACAAATG